>JAHHQV010000046.1 GCA_020026175.1 Phocaeicola sp.
ACCCTGGACCCACTGATTAAGAGTCAGTTGCTCTACCAACTGAGCTAAGAGTGCGTCTTTTCTCGATTGCGGGTGCAAATGTACGCCATTATTTTCAAACCACCAAACAAATTATGTATATTTTTATCCACAAATATCATCTTTTGTCCCGCCTTCCCCTCCTTTACAGCACCTATCACCCACTATATCAAAAGCATAGACTTCAAGTGTTTTTTCAAGAAAATTCATGATATTTTCCGTCAAGATACCCGTTACCTCCTCCATAGATACTTCACAACCTGTTTCTTTCTTTATAGAGGTCACTCCCTTATCAGTAAACCCGCACGGATTGATATAGTCGAAATATTCAAGATTGGTGTTGACATTGAGAGCAAGCCCATGCATTGTTATGAAATGGCTGCTTCTCACGCCCATCGCACAGATCTTTCTTTCCATCTCTGTCCCCGTATCGAGCCATACTCCTGTTGCACCGCTCACTCTGCCTCCTTCTATACCATAATGCGCACATGTCTTTATCACCGATTCTTCCAGCAGATGAATATAACCTTTCAGTCCCAGATTGAATTCTTCAAGATTGAGAATAGGATAACACACCAATTGCCCTGGTCCATGATACGTGATGTCTCCTCCCCTGTCTACATGAAACACTTCGGCACCTATGTTTTTCAACACATCTTCAGTTGCCAGCATGTTTTCAGTTCTGCCATGTTTCCCTATAGTATATACATGAGGATGACTGCATACAATAATCCTGTTGTCGCATTTCCCTCCATTCTGCCTTGTTTCTACAAGCGACTGGAATATTTCCGTCTGTCGCTCCCATGCCTCTCTATACGATATGAGATTCCAATTTTCCACTTTCATAGTTCTTTTTAATTTTAAAGTTGATATGCAAATTAAGCAAAAAAGAATGACATAAGCTGCTGACGCACGACATTAATCATGTATCGAGAATATTTTTTACACTAAAAACCTTAAAAATTAAAAGGATATTCAATAAGTTTTATTACATTTGTGTTAGTCGTAAAATAAAGACAAACCGATATATAAACATAATCACTTATCGCATAAGTATGAAACAAAGTACATTTATAAGGACTGCAGCATTTATGGGATTGTTTTCATCCCTTATGTTACAAGGATGCATAGAAACAAAGACATCCAGTCCTGCCAAAGTGAGCAGCATACAATCAGACACACTTGTAACGCTAAAAGAAGGAGACCAGAACTCACCTAAATGCAAAATAAGCATAGACTTCATGTACCTTGAGCCTGGCAGTGAAAACGACTCTGTTTCAGGCAGCATAAACTCTATTCTGCAAAGAATGGCTTTCGGGGCCAACTACTCTTCTATGCAACCGTCGGAAGCCGTGAGCAAAGTGATAAGGAAGTATGCAGCCGACTATCAAAAAGAACTGGTGAAATACTACGAGGCAGATATACACAACGGAATGAAGCCAGATGAATTACCTGCATGGTATAATTATGAATACGAGATTTCATCTTATCTCAAGATGAACAACGACAGCATCTGGAACTATTCTGTCACCGCTTTCCAATATACCGGTGGAGCCCATCCCAACACTATTATAAAATGGAGCAATATCCTTGCATCTTCAGGAAAAGAACTTACCAAAGACATGGTTTTCAAGAAAAGCAAGGAGAAGGAAATCACAGCCCTTATAATGAAACATCTGATAAAGGAAGTGAATACCCGACTTGAAACCGACACTATAACATCAGTAGACGGCCTGAGAGAGAACGGTGCTTTGCTTGATGTGGATCTATACATTCCAGACAACTTCATGCTGGAAGAAGGCCACGTTTCCTTCCTATACAACAGATACGACATAGCCCCATATGCTATGGGAGAATTTATAATAGAAGTTCCGTATGCAGAAATAGAAACGATGATGAGGCTGAAGGATTAATTACAACAATATAAACAATATATAAACCCAAACATCAAACATAGAATATTCAGAAATTCATTCTTAATCAAAACAATAAAAGATGGATAACAATCAAAGCATAGACATTATTCTAAAGTATTTTCCTGACTTGACGGAAGTTCAGAGAAATCAGTTCAGTGCATTATACGACTTGTACACTGACTGGAACAGCAAGATAAACGTAATATCACGTAAAGATATTTCAAACCTTTACGAGCATCATGTGCTGCACTCTCTGGGAATAGCCAAATATATCAACTTCCGACCAGGAACAAAAATAATGGACCTTGGCACAGGAGGTGGATTTCCTGGAGTTCCACTTGCCATACTTTTCCCCGAAACACAGTTTCATCTGGTAGACAGCATAGGCAAAAAGGTAAAGGTAGCTACGGAAATAGCAAATGCCATAGGTCTGAAAAACGTAACCACCAGACACTGTAGAGCAGAAGAAGAAAAACAACTGTTTGATTTCGTGGTAAGCCGTGCAGTAATGCCACTTACCGACTTGCTGAAAATCATAAGAAAAAACATATGCAAGGAGCAGAACAATGCTTTGCCAAACGGACTTATCTGCCTTAAAGGCGGTGAGCTGGAAAACGAAGTGATGCCCGTAAAACACCAGACCGACATATTCGCCCTGAACAAATGTTTCGACGAGGATTTCTTTGAAACAAAGAAAGTAGTCTATGTTACTATAACCAAATAATAATATACAAGTCCTTCATATTATGACTATTAAATGTTTTGAATTCAATATGTTTCCCGTAAACACCTACGTGATATGGGATAATACTAAAGAAGCCGTAATCATAGATGCAGGATGCTTTTATGAAGACGAGCAGAACCAGCTGAAAGATTACATATACCAAAACGGGCTGAAAGTAAAACATCTGCTCAACACACACCTTCATTTGGACCATATATTTGGAAATTCTTTTGCCGTAAAAGAGTTTGGTGTCAATCCGGAGGCCTGCAAAGAAGACGAATTCTTACTGCCAAAGACAACCGAATATTGCAAGATGTTTGGTGTAAGACTGAATGAATACCCACCGGCAATAGGCAACCACCTGGAGGAGGGAGACGAAATCACTTTCGGAGAGACCACACTGAAAGCTATACATGTGCCAGGACATTCGCCTGGCAGCCTTGTATATTACTCGGAAAAGGATGCATGTGCCTTTTGCGGAGACGTATTGTTCAAAGGAAGTATAGGAAGAACTGACCTTGACGGAGGAAGTTTCGGACAACTAAGAGATTCTATAAAATCAAAACTTTTTATTCTCCCCGACAATACATATATGTATCCTGGACACGGCGGACCTACAACCATAGGCAATGAAAAGATGGACAATCCTTTCTTCAGATGATTTTCTGATAGCTTTTAACGCTGCAAATAGCAGTAAAGAAGTATAGCTTATCAGAAAACAGCAGTTAAAATCTATAATCTAGAACAGGATATAAACTGATTTATATCCACACCATAATAAAAAGGAAAGCATTAACCCTATCTGTTCTGTAAATATTTTTATCTACAGAACAGATATATAAACCTTAACAACCATGAAAGCTATAACCTTTGCCAACAGACATGTTGGAATCAATGAGCATGACAAGCAAGAGATGCTCAAAAGAATCGGTGTAGATTCACTCGACGAGCTTATAGACAAAACTATTCCTTCAAACATCCGCTTGAAAGAACGGCTGCAACTGCCTCTGGCAATGAGCGAAAACCAATTTGCCTCACATATAACTTCGCTTGCAGCCATGAACCAGCAGTTCAAGTCATACATAGGTCAAGGATGGTACAACACTGTAACTCCTGCCGTTATACAAAGAAACGTATTCGAAAATCCTGTATGGTACACATCATACACGCCATATCAGGCTGAAATATCACAAGGAAGACTTGAAGCATTGATTAATTTCCAGACTGCCATATCAGACCTTACAGCAATGCCTCTTGCCAACTGTTCACTTCTGGACGAAGCAACTGCCGCTGCTGAAGCCACTACAATGATGTATTCGTTAAGAAGCAGAAAACAACAGAAAGAGGGTGTGAAAACACTGTTTGTAGACGAAGAAATATTCCCTCAGAACCTTGCCGTGATAAAGACAAGAGCCATTCCACAAGGAATTGACATAAAGGTTGGAAATTACAGGGAATTAGAATTTACTCCAGATATCTTCGGCTGCATCATCCAATATCCGAACAATAGCGGTAGCATAGAAGACTATCGTGAATTTACCGAAAAGGCACACAAAGCGGAATGTAAAGTGGCCGTAGATGCCGATATACTTTCACTCGCACTTCTGGTTCCACCCGGAGAATGGGGCGCAGATATCGTTTTTGGAAGCACACAGAGAATGGGCATACCGATGTTTTACGGAGGACCGTCTGCCGCTTATTTTGCCGTTAGGGATGAGTTTAAAAGGAATATGCCCGGACGCATCATAGGTCTATCAAAAGACAGATTCGGACACTTGTGCTACAGAATGGCACTACAAACCAGAGAGCAGCACATCAAGCGCGAAAAGGCAACTTCAAATATCTGTACAGCCCAAGCCCTTCTAGCTACTATGTCAGGTTTCTATGCAGTATATCATGGACAAGAAGGTATAAGACAAATAGCAGAAAACATCCACAGCATAACAGTATGGCTGTCAAAAAGACTTACAGAACTTGGATATATACAAAAAAACAAACTGTTCTTTGACACCCTAAGAATAGGTATGCCTGAACATGTGTGCCAAAATGAGATTATAACTATTTCTCAGAGCAAAAAAATAAACTTTAGATACTTCGACAACGGAGATGTGGGATTAAGCATTGACGAAACCACCACCGAAGCTGATGCTTATCAGATACTAAGCATCTTTACCATAGCAGCCGAAAAGCCTATGAGTGAAACAACAGATATACCCGAAGATACTATTATAAAAGACGGATTAAAGCGCGAAACTCCTTTCCTTACAAATGAGGTATTCTGCAAATACCACACAGAAACGGAAATGATGAGATACATAAAACGCCTTGACAGAAAAGACATTTCGCTGGCTCACTCCATGATTTCATTAGGTTCATGCACCATGAAACTGAACGCAGCTTCCGAAATGATTCCTCTTAGCAATGCCGGATGGATGAACATACACCCGCTAGTGCCGGAAGAACAGGCAGAGGGATATCAGACACTTATACAAAATCTATCATCGCAACTTTGCATCATTACAGGGATGGAAGCCGTAACGCTTCAACCTAATTCGGGTGCTGCTGGAGAATACACAGGGCTACGCATCATCAGAAGCTACCTTGAAAGTATCGGTCAGAGCCAAAGAAACATCATTATAATACCAGCTTCTGCACATGGAACGAATCCTGCTTCTGCCATACAGGCAGGTTATTCTATCCTTACCTGCAACTGCGACGACAAAGGCAATGTCGACGTGGAAGATTTAAGAAAAAAAGCAGAAGAGAACAGAGACAATCTTGCCGCATTGATGATAACATACCCTTCGACACACGGCATCTTCGAAACAGAAATTGTTGAGATTTGTGACATAATTCATAACTGTGGCGCACAGGTATATATGGACGGTGCAAACATGAATGCTCAGGTAGGACTGACAAATCCGGGACATATAGGCGCAGATGTCTGTCATCTCAACCTGCACAAGACATTTGCAATCCCTCATGGAGGTGGCGGTCCTGGTGTAGGTCCAGTATGTGTGGCAAAACATCTTGTACCTTTCCTTCCAGGGCATGTATCAAAGGACAATGGCACCAACGAAGTGTCTGCCGCTCCATTTGGTAGTGCAGGAATACTTCCTATCACATATGCATACATTTCCATGATGGGTACAGAAGGTCTTGAAGAGGCAACAAAAACTGCAATCCTTAACGCCAACTATATTGCAGCCAGACTGAAGGATGCATATGGAATTGTATATAAGGGCGAGAACGGATTTGTAGGGCACGAATTGATTCTTGAATGCAGAAACTTACACGAAGAAAGCGGAGTTGACGAAAACGACATCTCAAAGAGACTCATGGATTATGGCTATCATGCACCTACCCTTTCGTTCCCAGTTCATGGCACTCTGATGATAGAACCTACAGAAAGTGAAAGTCTTGCCGAACTGAACAATTTCATTGACTCTATGTTGGGCATCAAAAAAGAAATAGAAGAGATTAAAAACGGCACCTACCCTAAAGACGACAATGTACTGAAAAATGCCCCTCATCCTGAATACGAAGTAGTGGAAGAAGCTTGGAACCATCCGTATCCACGTTCTAAAGCCGTCTATCCAATAGAAAGTGTACGACAAAACAAGTTCTGGGTAAATGTAGCACGTATCGACAATACACTTGGCGACAGGAAACTCCTTCCTACAAGAGATGGAAGTTTTGATTGATGTAATTATTATTTACAAAAAGCTATTATTCCAACTCTTAGATTTCATCGTATCATAGAGCGGGATAATAGCTTTTTATCATGTCCTTGAATTTCGATTTGCTTTAATTACGGAAGTAAGAGTGTTTTTCTTCAAAGCATCCGAAATTCAAGGACTTTATACTCTACAAACTATGAGTCATAGATTACCGTATCTATAACGTAAATCTCAACCTGTATGTTTTAAGACAATTCAATTTGAACAGAACTATAATATTTGCTCCATCCCTATTTTTTGATGTTTCATACCTAAAGATTCATAAAACTTTATAGCAGATGAATTAAGGCTCCACACATTAAGAGTCACATTATAACATGAAATACTTTTTGCATATTCCACTGCATACCTATACAGCATATGCCCTATGTGTCTGCCCCTCAAACTTGCATCTACACACAAATCATCAATGTAAAGAGTCTTTATATCGGCAAGAATCCTGCTACCTATATTCCGCTGTATGACACAGAAACAATATCCTACCACACTATTATCAGAGTCTACAGCTACAAATATAGGTTTGTTTCTGTCATTGATTATATCAGTCAGTTCTTGTATGGAATATTTACCATCACTCACTTTAAACAAATCAGGCCTCCCATTTCTGTGTATATCCAGTACCTGTTTAAGCAAATCAAGTATTCTGTCAGCATCTTTTACTTCGCCCAATCTTATATTGAATATCTTTTCATCCATATCTGTCTTTCTAAAAAAAAGATGAGCAGAAAAGCCACACTTGTGGTTTCTCTACTCATCAACAATTTATTTCAATAATATTTATTTACAAACATTATGAAAGTCCTTCTATTTCACCATCTACAATATCAATATGTAGTGCCTGAGGCTCTTTTGGCAAACCTGGCATACGCATAATCTCACCAGCCACTATAACCAACATTTCTGCTCCGGCATTGATAACGATGTCACGCACATTGAAGTTGAATCCCGACACCACACCATATTGCTTTGGATCTGTTGAGAATGAATACTGAGTCTTGGCAATGCAAATAGGGAATTTGCCAAATCCCAGTTCTTCTATCATCTTAAGTTTCTTTCTTGCCGCAGGGCCAAACAAAACCTGTTTTGCACCATAATGTTCACAAGCAACCTTTGCCACCTTAACCTCTACTGAATCGTCTTCTTCGTATGCAAAAGAAAGAGGAGCCGAAGGATTTTCATCTATTGTCTTAACTACAAGGTTAGCCAGTTCTATTGCACCTTCGCCACCTTCTACGAAAGCATTGTTTACAGCAAAACCTATTCCCATATCTTTACAATGGCTGCGTACCAATGCAATTTCCTCGTCAGTATCATTTGCATACTTATTGAACGCTACAACTACAGTCTGACCAAATGACTGAAGATTTTCGATATGCTTGTCAAGATTTTTCATACCTTCCTTCAATCCTTCCATATTAGGTTCTTTAATCTTGTCCAACTCTACTCCACCATGCATCTTCAGCCCCTGTGCAGTTGCCACGATAATAGTAAGTTTTGGCTGAAGTCCTGCCTTACGACATTTTATGTCATAGAACTTTTCAGCACCAAGATCAGCACCGAATCCAGCTTCTGTTATAGTATAATCGCTGAATGTCATTGCCAGTTTGGTTGCCAATACCGAGTTACAACCATGTGCTATATTGGCAAAAGGACCTCCGTGAACAAAAGCAGCAGTATGTTCGGTTGTCTGAACCAGATTAGGCGACAAAGAATCCTTAAGAAGCACTGTTATGGCTCCAGCTATGCCAAGATCTTTTACAGTAAAAGGCTTGTTGTCTATGGTAAATCCCAAAAGAATATTCTCTATTCGACGGCGAAGGTCGTCTTCATCTTTTGCAAGACAAAGAATAGCCATTATTTCAGATGCTGGAGTAATATCGAAACTTGATTCGCGTGTGATACCGTTTGTCTTTCCACCCAGACCAGTAATTATATATCTCAGTCCACGATCATTTACATCGAGTACCCTGTTCCACAAAACTTCCTTCAAGGCAAATCCGTTGTCTTGATTTTGATACATATAGTTGTCAAGAAGAGCTGCAATCATATTATGGGCAGAAGTAATGGCATGAAAATCACCTGTGAAATGCAGGTTAATTTTCTCCATAGGCAAAACTTGCGCATAACCACCACCGGCAGCACCACCCTTCATACCAAAACATGGTCCCAAAGACGGTTCTCTAAGTGCACAAATAGCTTTCTTGCCTATTCTGTTCAAACCAAGAGCCAAACCTATAGAAACTGTAGTCTTTCCTATACCCGCCTTTGTAGGAGTTATGGCAGTTACAAGAATCAGATTGCTCTTGCTTACTTTTTCGTTATCTATTAGTGTTTCGGGAACTTTTGCTATATATCGACCATAATGAGATATTTCCTCATCAGGAATGTTTACAGACTGTGCTATTTGCTTGATTTTTTTCAACTCTATACTTCGAGCTATTTCTATATCAGATTTCATATTTATAATGTTTTTAATATGTGCGCAAAGATACTAAAAAATGCAGAACTTTACATTTATTGTATCAAACTAGATTATTTAATTACATTAATTTTAGAGAAAACGATCTATAAAAATCATTTATTTATTACAATAAAAAGGTCTACAGGCGCAAACGGAAGAAAATGTGCCGAATATATCTGTCTTTGAAATCTACCTTTTCACCTTATCAGGATTTTTGGCTATGTACTCTTTCCAACTTGAAACCGACTTGGCTATTTCCGGTTTTCCCATCTGGAGATAATGGCAATAGGCAGCACCAAGTGCATCTGTAGCATCCATAAACGGACCAATATCCTCCTGGCGTATTTTAAGAATTCTTTTAAGCATATCTGCCACCTGTTCCTTGCTGGCCTGACCATTTCCTGTGATAGCCATCTTGATTTTCAGAGGAGCATATTCTGTTACAGGAATATCCCTACACAAAGCAGCAACTATTGCCACCCCCTGAGCTCTACCCAACTTCAACATAGACTGAACGTTTTTTCCAAAAAACGGAGCTTCTATGGCCAGTTCGTCAGGAAGGTATGAATTGATAATTCCGTGTACCCTTTCATAAATATGCTTCAATTTCAGATAGGAATCTGTACACTTTCGTAAATCTATAACTCCCAAAGTGACTACCTCGGCCTTGGTACCTACCACCTTTATAACCCCATAACCCATAATGTTGGTGCCGGGGTCTATACCAAGTATAATTTTTTCTTTTACCGGCCGAATCACCTTATAACCTCCATCAATGTCGGAATACCAATAACCTTATCCTTGAAAATCTTCATCATTTCTGCATTAAGAGCGGCACCGCAACTTGTATGCCAATTATGCAAGGCTGCACTGTCTTCAACTTCCCACTGTAATGAAAAGCATTCACTATCCTGCTCTTTATGGCTCAAAATACGTAATATCCTAGGTTTTTGCAGATCGCCATTTTTTTCAGCTTCTGGTATGTAACATTCATTAAGCCATATCAAGAAATTTCTTGCATCTTTTATTTCAACATGAAATGTAGTATTGTAAATAAGCATAACTGTATGAAAAATTTTAAATGGAAAAATATCATTTTATCAAAAAAGCCCTGCTTTTGTTTTTATATAAAAAACAGCAGGGCTTATATAGTATCATTATCGTCTCTAATAAGACTACTTGATCAAATCAAGTTCCTTAAAGCATTTCAGCAACTTGTCAATAGCAAAATCAATCTGCTCTTTAGTATGAGTTGCCATAAGTGCAAATCTAACCAATGTATCTTGCGGAGCACAAGCAGGAGGAATTACAGGATTGATGAAAACACCTTCATCGAAAGCCATTTTCGTTACAAGAAAAGTCTTGTCTGTATCACGTACATAAAGAGGAATGATAGGACTTTCAGTTTCGCCTATTTCAAAACCACATTCGCGGAATCTCTTCAATGCATAGTTTGTTATTTCCCAAAGTCTTTCCTGTCTTTCAGGCTCTGTCTCTAGAATATGCAATGCCTCAATTGCAGCAGCTGTTGCAGCAGGAGTACTGCTGGCCTGGAATATATAAGAGCGTGCATTATGGCGCAACCAGTTGATGGTATCTTTATCGGCTGCCACAAATCCACCTATAGAAGCAAGTGACTTACTGAAAGTACCCATAATAATGTCCACTTCATCTGTAAGTCCGAAGTGATCGCATACTCCACGTCCGTTCTTTCCGAACACTCCTACTCCGTGAGCTTCGTCAACATAAACTGTAGCATTGTATTTTTTCTTCAATCTGATAATTTCAGGAAGGTTAGCAAGATCTCCTTCCATAGAGAATACGCTGTCTACAACGATAAGCTTGATAGCATCAGGTTCACATTTCTGAAGTTCTTTTTCAAGAGCCTCCATATCATTGTGTTTATACTTAAGCTGAGTTGCAAAAGAAAGACGACGACCGTCAACTATAGAAGCATGGTCACGGTCATCACATATGATATAATCTCCACGACCTACAAGCTGAGGGATAACTCCTTCATTTACAGTAAATCCTGTAGAAAAGCATAATGCTTCATCCTTACCGATAAACTTGGCCAATTCTTTTTCCAACTGTACATGTATATCAAGTGTGCCGTTCAGCAATCTTGAACCTGCACATCCAGTTCCATATTTTTCAGTAGCCTTAATAGCGGCATCAATAATTCTCTTATCATAAGTCAAACCCATATAAGAGTTAGAACCGAACATCAAAACCTTCTTTCCGTCCATGATAACCTCTGTATCCTGATGGCTGTCTATCTCGCGAAAGTAAGGATACACTCCCTGCTCCATGAATCTTTGAGGGAGTCTGAATTTACTTAACTTTTCTTGTAATAATCCCATATATTTAAAAAATATTCGTTTTTTATAGCATATTTAGGCTGGCAAAGATAATAAAAAAAAGACATATACAGACAAAATGACATTAATTTTATCTTTAAGGGACGATATTTTACCTATAAAATGTGGTTTGTAAATAAATAAGCACTAAATTTGCAATAATAAACTAGCAAATGAAACATGGACACTAGAAGCAGAATTATTTTTATAGTAAACCCTATTTCAGGAACTCACAATAAACAAAATATCATAGACTATATTGAAACGCATATAGATTTCAATAAATTTGCACATAAAATTGTTAAAACAGAATATGCCGGACATGCCCATGAGATAGCCAAGAAAGCTGCCGAAGACAAAATAGACTATGTAGTAGCCATAGGCGGTGATGGCACAGTAAACGAGATAGGAAGTGCGCTGGTGCATACTGACACTGCCCTGGGAATAATACCATGCGGTTCGGGAAACGGACTGGCCAGACATCTTCATATACCGATGAACTTTCAGAAAGCACTGGAAGTGATAAACAAAGCCAACGTAAGGAAAATAGATTATGGGAAAATAGCAGATCGTCCTTTCTTCTGTACGTGCGGTGTCGGCTTTGATGCTTTCGTGAGCCTGAAATTCGCCAATTCAAAACGTAGGGGACTTGTTTCATACCTTGAAAACACATTGGTGGAAAGCCTACGATACAAACCCGAAACATACGAAATTGAGAACTCGGAAGGAAGTATCAAGCATAAGGCTTTCTTGATAGCATGCGGAAATGCAGCACAATACGGAAACAATGCATACATAGCGCCACAAGCATCCCTATCTGACGGAATGATGGACATCACCATATTAGAGCCTTTCAGTGTTCTTGATGCCCCAGCACTGTCTTTGCAGCTCTTTACCCGCACTATAGACTCCAATAGTAAGATAAAGACAATGAGGGATAAAAAAATCACAATAAAACGTTCGTCGGAGGGGGTTTTCCACTTTGACGGAGACCCGATGATTGGGCCAAAGAATCTGGTGGTAGAGATTATACCTTCGGCTTTGGATGTGATAACTCCAATAAAACCGAAGGTGAAAAAGCACGAACATCTAAACATTTTGCATCATATCACCGATTTTATAGGCAGCACCCCTATCAGCCAGTCTATAACTGAGAACCATAAACGGATAGTAAACATAAACAGGAGTATCATAAAAAGATTCAAGCCAAAGGATAATTGAGTCTGGACATCTTTTTTGGGATACTTTACTGCTAAGATGACCTGAACAAACAAAGTCACGGGCAGAATGACTGAGGTCTATAAATAGAAATCTTTTGTCAACATTCTATATTCGTCAGTCATTCTGCCTGATTCATTCAATACAAGTTCGGAAAACTCAGTCGTTTCGTACATTACGTTTTTCACAAATTCCATCATCACCCTTTTGGGAGACGCCCCTTCTCTAGTAACAACATCTGTCCTTCTTTTGAGTTTGAGGGCCACACTGAAACAATTCGCGATAAAAGACGGTGCTGCAACATATGGCAATATTACGGCAAATATTCCGCCATCCTTAAGCATGACAGAAACATCCAATGCCAACCTTTCAAAACTAAGGCTATCGGTATGTCTGGCTATACACCTTTTTTCCTTATCACTTTTAACATCTTCTACAAAATATGGAGGGTTGGATAATATAAAATCATATTCAGACACATGCTCCATATAATAATCATCTATATCCGAACATACCACAGACAACCTTTCACCCCAAGGTGATTGTTTCATGTTTTCCACAGCCTGAGCACTTGCATCATTGTCTATCTCTATGCCTACAACACTGGCCGACTCACTTTTTTGTGCAGCCATTATGGCCAGCAAACCTGTCCCCGTTCCTACATCGGCAATAGCACCAGCAGCAGGAATATCAGCCCATGCTCCGAGCAAGACTCCATCAGTTCCTACCTTCATGGCACACATGTCTTGATTTATTGAAAATCTTTTAAAATCGAAAGATGATCTACACATTCTATTTATTTTATAATTTATTAGTATGCAAATGTATGTATTTTCTATATTTTAATTTCATTTGGAGTAAATTCTTTTTAATTTTAGATGTATATTCATTAACTTTGTAGCCGTTTGTAAAAACAAATAATACACGATGAATATGGTGGAAAAAAAGAAGACTAGAATCAGAAAAAGTAAAGGGGAAGATCTATCATTAATAGCAAAGATAGATTTGGATAATTTGAATATATCAGAAGATGACCTTAATCAGGAATTGCCTATTTTACCATTAAGAAATATGGTGATATTCCCTGACATAGTAATGCCTGTGGCAATAGGCAGAAAATCGTCATTGGAATTGGTAAATCAAGCATATAAGAAAAAATCCTTAATCGTTCTGGCAACACAGATTGACGCCAATACGGAATACCCTGAAAAGGATGACTTGTACAAATTTTGTGTTATAGGAAGAATAATACGTATTATAGAACTGCCTGGAGGTACTACAAATGTTCTTATTAATACTTTTGGTTCTACTGTAATACTTGACGAAATAACTTCTACCAGCCCGTTCCTTACAGGAAAGGTCTCTCATACAGAAGAAGATTTCACTATCCCAAGGACAGACGAGTTTAAAGCCACAATGGAGACTTGCTATGATGTATTGAATCAACTTGCCGAATATATGGAAGAAATGGGAAAGGAGTTTCTTATGGCTATCCGTGAAATGGACAATGACAAAGTCAGAATAAACTTCATTTGTTCAAACTTCCCTTTTGACGTAAAGATAAAGCAAGAACTGCTTAAAGACAAAGATATACAATCAAGGGCTATAAATCTTGTGGAGCACCTTTATCAAAACCTTGAGTTTGCAAAGCTCAAACATGATATACAGATGCGTACAAGAGAAGAACTTGACAAACAGCAGCGCGAATACTATCTTCAACAGCAGCTGAAAAACATACAGGAAGAATTAGGAAACGGCTCTGAAAATGAAATAGACAATTTACGCAAGCAAGGTAAAGCCAAGAAATGGTCGAAAGAAATTGGCGAAGCTTTTGAAAAAGAACTTGACAAACTGGAAAGAATCAATTCACAATCGCCGGATTATAACGTGCAATACACTTATCTGCAAAATTTGCTGGCTCTGCCTTGGAATATATATACCCCTCAGTCTTTCAGCCTTAATACTGCCGAAAAGACTCTGAATCATGACCACTATGGTCTGGAAAAGGTAAAAGAGCGCATATTGGAACATCTTGCAGTACTAAAGCTTAAAAGCGACATGAAATCTCCAATATTATGCCTTTATGGCCCTCCGGGAGTAGGAAAAACTTCATTAGGACGTTCCATAGCATCTGCCCTGAAGAGAAAGTACATTCGTATGTCATTGGGAGGAGTACATGATGAATCCGAAATCAGAGGTCACAGAAAGACATATATAGGTGCAATGCCGGGACGTATCATAAAGAGTCTGATAAAAGCGGGCTCTTCAAATCCTGTAATTATACTTGATGAGATAGACAAATTGGGAACAAGCCATCAGGGAGACCCAGCATCTGCTATGCTAGAAGTATTGGATCCTGAACAGAACAACACTTTCCATGACAATTATATTGATTTGGATTATGATTTGTCAAACGTGATGTTCATTGCAACTGCCAATAACCTTGCCAGCATACCTGCTCCATTGTTGGACAGAATGGAACTGATTGAAGTAAGCGGTTATATCACCGAAGAAAAGATTGAGATAGCCAAAAGACATCTTATACCTAAGGCAATGGAAGCTAATGGACTTACTAAAGACAATATAAAGTTCTCAAAAGCCTCTATAGAATATATCATTGAAAACTATACACGAGAAAGCGGTGTACGAGAACTTGAAAAGAAAATAAGCAAGGTTATGAGAAAAGTAGCCTATAATATTGCTTCAGGTAAAGAGGTAGCAACTGCCGAACTAAAGCCTTCTGACATACAGGTATGCCTTGGACCGGTAGAATTCTCAAGAGACAAATATCAGGGGAACGACTATGCAGGTGTTGTAACCGGATTGGCATGGACAGCTGTAGGTGGAGAAATTCTTTTCGTGGAAACAAGCCTTAGTAGAGGCAAAGGCGGAAGACTCACACTTACAGGAAACCTGGGAGATGTGATGAAAGAATCTGCTATGCTTGCTTTGGAATATCTGAAGGCTCATAATGATATTCTTGGTATAGACGAGGAGATTTTTGATAATTGGAACATTCATATCCACGTGCCTGAAGGAGCAATACCAAAGGACGGACCTTCTGCCGGAATCACAATGGTTACATCTTTGGCATCGGCTTTGACTAGACGCAAGGTAAAGAACCGTCTGGCTATGACCGGAGAAATAACTCTAAGAGGAAAAGTTCTCCCGGTAGGTGGAATAAAAGAAAAAATACTTGCAGCTAAACGTGCCGGTATACAAGAGATTATTCTTTGTGAAGAAAATAAAAAGGATATAGACAATATTCCGGCAATTTATCTGAAAGGTGTTACATTCCATTATGTATCAGACATCAAGGAAGTACTTGATATAGCTCTTACGGATAAAATAGTAACCAATGCTCAGAAACTTACAATTAAGGATAAAGAAAATAAAAACTAATTTCAATACTTGATTATATGAAGTTTGAATTACAATATAAAGATTCTAAATCTAATGCAAGAGCCGGGTTGTTAACAACAGACCACGGACTTATAGAAACCCCTATCTTTATGCCTGTAGGGACTCTTGGAACCGTTAAAGGTGTACACCTCAGAGAACTGAAAGAAGATATTAAAGCCCAGATTATTCTGGGCAATACTTATCATCTCTATCTCAGACCAGGACTTGATGTGATAGAAGGTGCAGGAGGATTGCATAAATTCAATGGTTTTGACCGACCAATGCTTACAGATAGTGGTGGCTTTCAGGTATTTTCTCTTTCAGGTATCAGAAAGCTAAAAGAAGAAGGCGTTGAATTCCGTTCACATATTGACGGTTCCAAGCATCTTTTCACACCGGAAAAAGTAATGGACATTGAACGTACCATAGGAGCAGACATAATGATGGCTTTTGACGAATGTCCTCCTGGTACCTCCGACTATAATTACGCCAAAAGATCTATGGAACTAACACATAGATGGCTTGACAGATGCGTAAAGCGTTTTAATGAAACAGAACCTAAGTATGGGTATCATCAATCTTTGTTCCCTATCGTACAAGGATGTGTGTATTCTGATTTAAGAAAAAAATCGGCAGAATATATAGCATCAAAAGAAGCTGATGGAAATGCCATAGGAGGTCTCGCCGTAGGAGAACCGGCAGAGAAAATGTATGAAATGATAGAATTGGTAAATGAAATTCTTCCTACAGACAAACCAAGGTATCTTATGGGAGTAGGTACACCTGTAAATATACTTGAAGGTATAGAACGTGGAGTGGACATGTTTGACTGTGTAATGCCTACACGGAATGGACGCAACGGAATGTTGTTCACTAAAAACGGCATAATGAATATGCGTAATAAAAAATGGGAAAAAGACTACTCTCCTATCGAAGCAGACGGAGCATCATATGTAGATACTATTTACTCAAAGGCTTATCTACGTCATCTTTTCCATGCAGAAGAACTTCTGGCTATGCAGATTGCTTCAATACACAATCTGGCACTCTATCTATGGCTTGTAAAAGAAGCAAGAGCTCACATTATAGCAGGCGACTTCTCTACATGGAAATCAATTATGGTAAAACGTCTGTCTACAAGATTATAAAAATGGTATAAAAAACAACCTACAGAGTAAATTTATTTTGATATATGAAAGAGAAAATCAGGAATATAAAAAAAAGAGTTTCTGTACTCTTTTTTCTGAAAAGATTGGACATCTATATAATGAGTAAATTCCTGGGGACATTCTTTTTCTCCTTGGCTCTTATATTGTCTATATCTGTAGTTTTCGACATAAATGAAAATATAGACAGGTTTATAGTCAGCAAAGCTCCACTGAAAGCTATAGTATTTGACTACTATTTCAACTTTATACCATATTATGCCAATTTGTTCAGTCCGCTATTTATCTTTATCTCTGTCATTCTGTTTACCAGCAAAATGGCCGAAAACTCTGAAATAATAGCAATGTTCTCAACAGGAATGAGTTTCAAAAGAATGTTGCTCCCCTACCTGTTGTCAGCAGGGATAATAGCTATAGGGAGCTATATCTTAAGTTCGTATTTCATTCCTAAAGGCAGTGAAACACGTATAGATTTTGAGGCTTCATATAAAGGCAAGAGAAAAACTAATTTTGCAAAGAATATCCAATTGGTGGTAGATGAAAATACCATTGCATATATGGAACGTTATGAGAATTATAATCTTACAGGATACCGCTTTTCTCTTGATAAATTTGAGAAAAACAAGCTAGTATCACATCTCACAGCCAAACGTATAACGTATGATACAACTGCAACCCACAAATGGATAATAAAAGATTACATGATAAGAGAAATGAAAGGGATGAAAGAGACTATCATGAAAGGCGAAAAGATTGATAGTACAATCAACATGGAACCACAGGACTTTCTTATTGGACGTAATCAATTTGAAACTCTGACAAGCCCGGAACTGAGCAAATACATTGACAATCAGAGAAAAAGAGGTTTTGCCAATCTTAAAGAATTTGAAGTGGAATACTATAAAAGAATTGCAACTCCTTTTGCTGCATTTATTCTGACTATTATAGGCGCAGCGCTATCCTCTAAAAAAGTAAAAGGTGGAATGGGATTGAATCTTGGTTTAGGAATAGCTTTAAGTGCATCATATATTTTGTTTCAAACAATATCTTCCACCTTTGCCATTAGCGGAAATGTTCCTCCAATGATAGCAGTGTGGATACCCAACATACTTTTTATGTTTATAGCAATATATCTATACACAAAAGCACCAAAATAAGTATTATAAATTACGAAATAAAAATAAAGAGACATGGCACCTCTTATGAGTGCATCATGTCTCTTTATTTTTTGTATAATTTCTGTTTTAATACATGTATACACAAGCTTATCACTTTACGTATACATCTAAATCTTTACTTGAAATGTTCTTTGCTATAATCTTTCCTTTATTGTCAACAAGATAATTTGCAAATCCATTTTTCAAATCAAACTCATCAAAAATCTTAGAATTCTCGCCTTCCGGTTCATTATAGCAACAGTCAGAATCAATACCATCTTGTTTTATTGCAACATCAAATATAGACTTGTTTTCATCTATAGAAACAGATACCATTCTGATTTTATCATGCTTTACTATTACATGACATAGCTTTGCATTATTCATTCTTGACTTGGCATCACTGCCAGACCAGAAACTCAGCAAAAAATAATCTCCGTCATCACCATGCAGTTCCAATTTCTGCAAATTATTTTCAAGAACTTGTATCGGTGCATTATCACCAGGTACTAACTTCTCTGTAGGTTTTTTATTCTCTACAAAAGAGAATGAAATAAAAGAACTAAATACTAATACAAAAGAAATCGGCTTTACATTTTTAATCATGTAATTTGATTTTAGTTAATACTATTCGAGACTGATTATTAAACAGTGATTTCCACTCGAACCATTACTTTTCAACTATCAGTTATAACTCATATGCCATTAATAAAAAATAGTTTTGTTTGAAATCTGTTGCAAAGATATATTATTTGTATGAAAAAAATAACTATTTATAGTTAAAAACATGTTATTCAGCATATTTCATTCCGTTTTCTACTAATTACACTCTATATATAAGAGTATAATCTACATTTACTACAATGTAAACGATACCCGATATACGATAAAATTAGACTATATATTTCTTGTTTAATATTTAGTTATATATAATATATCAGCATTAGTTCATCTTTTTTTGAATACTGAATGTATTTAAAAGAGTATTTTTGATTAACTTTGTACAAAGTAAGAAGTTTAAAAAACTCCCACATGAAATTTTCAGATCTAAATTTAGAACAAAGTGTATTAAGTGCATTGGATGCTATGAATTTCATCGAATGTACACCAGTACAAGAAGAAACCATACCACTACTTTTAGAAGGTAACGACCTTATAGGAGTAGCTCAAACAGGAACAGGTAAAACAGCAGCATACCTATTGCCTGTTTTAAGTAAATTATGCGAAGGAGGTTTCCCCGAAGAAGACATCAATTGTATCATTATGTCTCCTACACGCGAGCTTGCAATCCAAATAGACAGACAGATGGAAGCTTTTTCATATTTTATGCCTATATCAGGTGTACCTGTCTATGGTGGCAATGACGGTATAAGATTTGAACAAGAAAAAAAAGGTCTTACTCTTGGAGCTGATGTTGTAATAGCAACTCCAGGACGATTGCTCAGCCATATAAGTCTGGGATATGTAGATTTATCAAAAGTTTCTTTCTTTATATTAGACGAAGCAGACAGAATGCTTGATATGGGGTTTTATGATGATATTATACAAATAGTAAAACTTCTTCCTAAAGAAAGACAGACTATAATGTTTTCGGCTACAATGCCTGAAAAAATCAGACAACTGGCATCTAACATACTTACAAATCCTATTGAGATAAAACTGGCTGTTTCCCAACCGGCAGAAAAAATCATACAAGCTGCTTATATCTGTTATGAATCTCAGAAACTACCTATCATACAAGATTTGTTTTCATCACAAAAGCCTGAAAGAGTCATAATATTTGCTTCATCAAAAATGAAAGTGAAGGAAGTGACAAAGGCTCTTATGAGAATGAACCTCAATGTAGGTGAAATGCACTCGGACTTGGAACAATGTAAGCGAGAAGAAATTTTACACGAATTCAGGAATGGAAGAATAAATATACTTGTTGCAACAGATATAGTTGCAAGGGGAATAGACATTGATGACATACGTCTAGTCATAAATTTTGACGTTCCACATGATAGCGAGGATTATGTACATCGTATAGGCAGAACAGCAAGAGCCAATAATGACGGATGTGCTATAACTTTCGTAAATGAAACCGAACAAAACAAGTTTTTTCAGATTGAAAAGTTTCTTGACAAGGATATATACAAACTCCAGATTCCAGATATGTTTGGTGAGAGACCACAATATAAACCAGTTATAAAAACAAGAAGAAACAATCAAAAGAACAGAACTTCTAAAAATAATAAAAGGAAATACGCTGGTTATAATAAAAACAAATCTAAAGAAAATACTAAAAAAGAATAACTAGTCAATGCAAATTAAATATATTTATCATAGTTGTTTCTTAATCGAAACGGATGAAATAGATATAATAATTGATTTCTATAAAGACTTTCCTACAAACAATAAAAAGGGAATGCTTGACGACATCTTTTATCATTCTGACAAACCTCTTTATGTTCTGTCAAGTCATTCGCATTATGATCATTTCAATCCAGAAATATTGATGCTGAAGGATTATCGACAAAATATAATATATATATTATCTAATGATATTTATACTTCATTAATTGACAATATATCAAAAAACAATAGCATTACATCGTTGGATATTGATAAATGTATACCGATATGGTTAAACAAAGGTGACAGCTATTCTGATAAGAATATTATGATTAAAGCTTTTGGCTCTACCGATTTGGGCATTTCATTTTTGATTACAATTGATAACAAGACAATATTCCACGCAGGAGATTTGAATAATTGGCATTGGAAAGATGAAACTCCTGAAGAAGAATGGAAAGAAGATGAAAAAAAATTCTTATCTGAACTAGAAGATATATGGAAGGAATTCCACGATATTGATATTGTAATGTTTCCTATAGACTATAGACTTGGCACTGATTATATGAGAGGTGCTATACAATTTATTGATAAAATCAATGTCCATAATTTTTTCCCTATGCACTTTGACGAAAATTATATTTCTGCAAACAAATTCAATTATTATTGCAATTTAAAGGGTATAAGTTTCTTTGATATAAAATCAAAAGGACAATTATTCATCTTATAATAAAATAACACTAAACAAATTTTCTATGAAAGTAAAAGGACATTTTGATCACTTTAATATTAATGTGACAGACCTAGAACGTAGCATAAAATTTTACGAAACAGCTCTAGGATTAACAGAGCATCACAGAAAAATATCTGAAGATGGCAGTTTTATATTAGTATATCTTACTGATTCACATTCTAATTTTATGCTGGAACTAACATGGCTAAAAGAACATACCCAACCATATGAACTCGGTGAAAACGAAAGCCATATCTGTTTTCGTGTAGAAGGAGATTATGACGAAGTAAGAAAATTCCACAAAGAAATGGGATGTGTATGCTTTGAAAACGAAAGTATGGGACTGTATTTTATAAACGATCCAGATGATTATTGGATTGAAATTCTTCCTGTAAGATAATATCCTTTACAATCAACAAAGCCCAAATAGTTCTGTTACGTTATACAAAGACTTAACCCAAGTTTGATAGTAAATTTATGCATTTCTTTGCTACTCATTATTTTACA
>JAHHQV010000047.1 GCA_020026175.1 Phocaeicola sp.
CCAATGAATATCCATGCACAAACTGCAGCCGAAAAGAAATTCATTGCATCCATAGATTCTCTTGAAACCCTTATGCGTACAGAATATAAAAAGGATAATTATCAAGCTGCAGAAGACCTTTGTCGTAAGATAATAAGCCTATATGAAGTATCAACCTCTCAGTTATCCGAAGCTTACGCTTATTTCAAATATTCAGGATATTATAATATGGCTTGCATACAGGCCAAACAAAAGAAAAATAAAGAAGCAGCCTTAAATCTGACCAAAGTTATAGATAGTGGCAAGATAGAAATTAGTTATAATCAGATAATGAATGATGCAGACCTGGCTGGTATTCTTGACGAAGAAGTTTTGCGACCTTCGCTTGAAAGACTTAAAGCCGCTACTGATTATCTTCAGATTTTGAAAGACGCTCCAGAATATACCAAGACATCTCAAACCTGCAATATGCCTCATATAATCTATGAACGGGCAGACAACCCTGACCTTGTTCGTGTCAGGGAATATT
The DNA here is from genome assembly GCA_020026175.1 of Phocaeicola sp. Taxonomy (GTDB): domain Bacteria; phylum Bacteroidota; class Bacteroidia; order Bacteroidales; family Bacteroidaceae; genus Phocaeicola. Next base: position 509 of record JAHHQV010000047.1, read on the forward strand.
TCAAGCTCGACAGCATAGCCGTAAAAGGAGATGAGATTTCCACTATCAAACGTATTCTGACCTATATTCATAACAAGATACGTCATGATGGGCAGAATGGTACTCCTTCTGGTGGAGCCAATTCAATCAACTATGCAGAAGCCTGTAAAGATGGCAGTAGAGGTTTGAATTGCCGAGGACTGGCTACGGTATTGAACGAGTGCTATCTGTCAATGGGAATTCCATCACGCGTAATTACATGTCTACCGAAAACTTATATCGTTGACTGTCATGTCATAAATGCGGTCTATTCTTCTTCTCTCAAAAAATGGCTTTGGATAGACCCTACAAACAATGCATGGGTGACAGATGACCAAGGTAATATGCTAAGTGTACAGGAGGTACGTGACCGTTTAAGAAACGGCCAACCTGTTAATGTCAACGAGGATGCCAACTGGAATAATAAAAGTAAAACCACAACAGAAAAATATCTGTATGATTATATGGCCAAGAACCTCTTCTATATAGATAGCTGGACACGATATGGATTCAATACAGAAAGCGACAAGGACAATCCTGTAAACTATATTTTCCTACAACCTATAGGATGTTCAAGTAATCAGATAGAATCTGGTAATATTTCAGTTAATAATGACATTCTTTTCTGGCAGGCTCCTTGATGTTTGTTGCATGACAAAATCTTAAGTGATTTATTATTCAGGATTTCATATTTCAACCAATTGATTAGTTTACGGAATTAATGATAAATAAAAAACGCTGTCCGAACGGTCTTCTTAAACCGTTTGAACAGCGTTTTTTTCATACGAAGTCGTTCCAAACTAGCAAGAAATAAGAGAAACCAAATCATCTCATCAAAATCAATTCAAACAAAGTACAGTTACACCTTGATATTTCATTTTAAAAAAAGGCCATCCCAAGTTTACCTTGAGATAGCCTATACACCCATTCTTCTGTTATTTATTTCAAGCTTTATTCTTTATAATCATTACTTCTATAATAGATACAGCTGTCTTTTCTGGAATATTCAGAACATCTGCCAACTGGTTTATAACATCCTTTTCTTCATCTTCTATCACACCATCTGCCAATGCTATATCTACCGCACAGGCAAAAGCTGTTAGTTTCAAATCATCGGTAAGAGCATCGGATGAAACTTTGACCAATGTAGAAACACCGTCTTTCTTCAAAATCTTGAAAAGTTTGTCAAATAATTTGTCGAATGCAGGACATGAAAAGTTATCATATATCCTTAATCGGCGGATATAGTCTACGATACCTCTCCATTCTGATTCACCTATACTTCCGTCTGCTCCTGCCATTGCTACAGCTATTCCAGCGAAAGCTTCCTGTTGTGTCAATTTTGTGTCTTCGGGTACTGCCTTGAAGATTTTGTCAAATAATCCCATAATACATTATCTTTAAAGTTAATAAAATATTTAGAAAACTTTTTTTTAAGTGGCCTAAATATAGAGAAAGATAAATTACGTTATATACCTAATGCCTTAAGTTTTAATATAATTTATCTTTCCATCAATCTTCTTCACCGTCACTTCATTACTACTGTAAAGTTATTTATATCCTTAGCCTCAACCATCAACGAATAAAACTTAGAGTATTCGGATACTGTAATGAATTGTTTTCCAATGTTTATTTCTACCACAACATTTACTTCATTGCCTTTTTGTGTGTATCCAAAAGACACCTCTCCTATTTCGTTTGATACTTTTACATTTTTCTTCTCTACCCACGACTTGCCTTCCGGAATAGTAATTCTATACTCCATCAGTCTATGAAGCTTGTGAGGAAGAAGAATATTCTCGCTTATACTTGAGTTTGCTGAATAAGGGAAAAGAGTTCCAGCTATATATGTATCGGGAAGTGTAACTATAGTATATCCTCCGGCAACTGTCTTTGAATTACTGTCATCAGGAACTATTGTCTTGATGTTCCTTGTAGGATGCTTTGGAGAGAATTCAATTAGAGAAGCACTATTTCCGTCAATATCTGTTACGGAAATGAAATCCTGTAAATCTTCATACCACTCTCCTATGAAAGGAGAATTTAATGCACGGTTTTCACTTTGAGGAACAACAGAAACAACACCACTAAGACCTATATTGTTTATATCGGATGCCTTGATAGCACAAACACGAATTTCAGAATCAAGTCCGGCAGCCTTACGGAGCACCTTCTCAAGATTTGCAAGTTCTGCACTTGTGGCATACATAGAACTGAGAACTTCTGATGCAGGACGCATGGTGTAACCCGATTCTGAAAGAGATACATTACAATATCCCAATAAACTATATAAATAAGATGTTATCTGTCCTATGGCATCACGCACCTTATCCTTATCTTCTCCAACCTCTTTCTTAATCTCAGCAATTTTATTTTCTATTACCTTAGCATCGCCTACAACCATCTGTCGTTTCAATACTTCGAGGGCCTTAGAGAAACTTTCGTAAGTAGAAACGGTAAAGGCAGGCATCATACCACTTGCCACTTCCTGAATCTTAACAACCGAACTGCCGTATGTAGGATAGCTGTAAGGACGAGGTCTTACATTCTTCAATGTATAAGAAACTGTCTTCACACCATTATTTGTCTTTACTACCGGCTTTACAGACGAGTTTATAAGTTCATAATGCAAAGGCTTGTTTTCAGGCACCTTTACTGTAAATCTAAAATCTTCTATCGGAGAAAGTTCCTTTACCATAGCGAACACGTCAAGTTCGCCTGTCATCTCTGGTTTTGTGATAATAGAATAGTCGAGCACTATCGTAGCTCCCAATTCGAGACCTGTATGTACCACTACCATTTCCTTAAGATGATTGTATGCAGGAGCATTGGCTGCCGATGAAGGCAGGACCTCAACAAATGCATTGTCGGGAGTCTCTATTTTAGAACCATCTTTCTGTACGGTATACGATTTATGTATCTTCAACTGCTGAAATTCTGGATTATACACAATAAAGCTTTCGCCATACTTTCCATTCATGGCAGCATGAGTGAAAATCTTCAGTTCTTTATACACACGCTCTTCCGAACTTCCGTCAACATTCAGTGTGTATGTCTTGTACAGTTTCTTGAAGCTTGCCTCCGAAGCTGCCAAAGCAGGAAATGCCACCAACATAAGAAGGCATACAAGAATGATATTTTGTCTTATTGTTTTCATGATTCATCTAATTACTTTCTTACTACTATATATTCTCCGTACGATTTAGAAGCATTTACAGCCTTTCTGAAATCTTTCCAGTCTTTTGAAGAGTAAACCCTCTTATAAAGCGATAGGCTTGTATCAAGAAGAATACTGTTTCCCTCCTGTTTCATACTTCCGCTGAATTTTGCAGACTGTCCGTCAACCGATATGGTCTTTTCGTCTGCCACCATCCTATATCCCGACGGCAGAGTGAGTTTTTCATCCATCTCGACAAGACGCGAACAAGCATCCCTGAATCCGTATTTACGGTCCTTCAAGTCGGTATTTACACGAAGATACGAAAGCACCTGTGTATACAGATTATTCATCACAAAAGGACGGAATATCATTTCTCCATTTCCAGTCATAGCATAACCTGGAATTTCGTATGAGAACGTTATGCTGATAGGAGCTTTCTGATAATCTTTCGGATTGCGTCCGTAGTCTACGCTCTTCAGTCTTGCCCTAGGAGATACGGCAAGAAGTTGCATTTCGAGTGAATTTCTCCATTCACTTTGGAAACCTGTAGTGAATATACGGCGGATATTACTATCGCTCTGTCCTTCGGCAGAGATAGTGAACCTGCCCACAAGTGTACCATTTTCGTCCAGACGGTTTTCAGCCTTGATACGCACATAATGGTTTTCGGGAGCCGATACAGGAGTAATACACAAGTCCGAGCCTTCGGATATTCCCGGAAGATAGTTCTGCTGCTGTTCGGCACTGCTCCACAATTCGCGACAGAAAGGCACCCATGTAGGGTCGAGCGGCATAAGAGTTCCGTTGCTTAGTTTCACCACAGCCACACAATGATTGAAATGGTCGGCAGGAATACTCTCTACTCTACTTCCAGCCATAGTCATGGCAGGATATGCTTCAAAACCTGCCATACGCAGGAAAGCCACAAGTGTACCTGCTATATCCTTGCATACTCCACAGCGGTCGGTATAGTTCATCTTCAGATTATGGACTGTAAATCCCTCTCCTTTGCCCATAGATATGCCGGCATAACGTATATTGTCGGCCACCCAATGCGTAAGGACTGCAATCTTCTCCATCTCAGTTTTCTTTCCTTTTATCAGTTCATCCACCTTCTTCTGTGCTTCGGGTATGGCATTGAAGCTACCATAGTCTTCGTTCACCTTGTTAAACCAACGTGATTTTTCTTTCCAGTCGGCAGTAGTCGACATCATCAGCTTAGGAGCGGCATCAAAAAGATCAACCATATTAGGTTCTTTCTCGAAAGGCATCATATCGTTAATATAGAACGTATACGATTTTTTACCTTTTTCGTATCTCATCGAAGAAGAACATTCGCCCTGATAGAACTGAAACTGAAGTTCTTTCTCCATAGGGATATTCACCTTATAGACCTTGCGTATAGTAGGTTCTGAAACCCAGAAAGGTACGATGTCATAAAACTGGCCTCTCATAGGAGGAATAAAACGCGACTCATCTTCATCGGATGCTCCAAGCAGAGCATAAGTAAATCCCTTTTTCTCTATCTTATACGAAATGATGTCGCCAGGCTTCAGATTGTCTATCTGCAACATTATCTGCCTTGCGCCCCAATATATCATTCTGGCAGGCGCTGCATAATCACATGTCTTACTTACATCAACATCAGTATATGTACCGTCTTCGTGATACACTTTTACATATTCGAAACGCGCATCTGCCGTAAGAGGGTCGTAATCATACTTAAGGACTCTGTTCTTCATAGCCCCTTTCAAGTCCTGAACCTTCAAGGCTTTTACTATAGAAAAAGCACCTTGTCCAGTAGATTGTACAGATACGTTAGTACTATCAAGCAAAGTAACGGTACTGTAATTAGAATACTTCTCTGAGTTCAAATATCGCTGATAACGGCCAAACGGCTTGGCATCAACACTGTTTGACGAAAGTATCAGAGAAGATAAAATCAAGAATGTCTTGGTTTTCATACTATCAATGATTTTTATTTTAAACAAAAAATACTTTCACAAGACAAATCAAAGTTTCGTGAAAGTATCAATTTCTTTATCAGAACATAAACATAGCTGCCAATACTATACGGTTGTTCTTTATAAGGTGTGTATCCACAACTTTACCTTTTGCATTGTTACTGCCATACCATGCACCTGTCCAAGAATACTCTGCACCAATTTTCCAATGTGGTATATTATAAGTAAGTTCACAATTAGCAGTAGTAAGCTGGTCAATATCAGTTCCAGTACCGATGAGTCCGCTAACATCATCTTTTGCCCCAAGATTTTTCAGATAACCAGCAAACACAGCATATCGCCATTTCTGTCCATAGGCAAGGTTTACCCACGTATGAGATACACGCAAAGGGGTGTATTCCTGCTCGCCGGTTCTCGAATCTGTAAAAGTAACACCATAGCCTCCCAAATTACTGGTTTGCGTGAGGTTAGAGCTTAACAATGTCTTTGCTGCCACAAGTATATTGCCTTTTTTGTATTTCATATGGACTTCTCCCGAAAGACTTGTTATACGCTCGCTTACTTTGAACAATTTATCATCAACATCCGACTGAGTTCGTGGAGTTATGGAAGAAACATGAAGTCCGGCACCAGCAAGAAGTCCGTCCGACTTATAATCAGCCCCAAAATAAAATTCAGGAATACAACTATTCTTTATATAGTTCTGGCTTTTTGCAGTAGAAGTTACTCCTGGAACCTTTGAAGAAGGTCCAACCGATAGATATTGAGATTGCCATAAGGCAGAAGCTGTAAGAACCATATTTTGGGATGTAAATCTATACCTCAATTGTGGAGCACGACTGAATGGTTGATAAGGAGCACCCATATTAAGATTGAGGATTTCAGGAGTCACTTCTCCATAAAGAGGATGCCAAGATTGCCCAACAAGTAATGTAGACTTGCCACACTCAACATTAAAATAAACATGACGCATACGCAACATCGAGAAGGATGAACTGGACCCTCTGAAATCAACTTCAAACTTAGCCGATGTCTTAACTTTACCCCATAACGTTGGACCCTGTACATCTACCCCTACTCTTGAATACAACATATAGAATCCCCCATTAGCAACATTATTAAGGTCTTTACCGTCGGCATCTGGCAAAATATCCTTAGGATACATGTAAAACAATCCGTCTACAGTTTCTGAGTTTGCTCTGGAATTATAAAACAAATCTGTTCTTATCTGTCCGTAAAATCTATAACTGAAATCTTTTTTTTGGGCAATACCCACCCCCGGAAGTGCCATCAAGGCAACAATAATTAAACTTTTCTTCATTCTTCTATAATTGATTTATTCCAAATATACAGCAGTTCCGGAAGCGGTAACCATAAGCATGCTGCCGTTTCCTCCTATTGTTTCGTAGTCGAGGTCAATACCTATCACGGCATTTGCACCCAATCTCATAGCCTCATCGCTCATTTCCTTCATGGCTGTCTGCTTTGCTTCGCGCAAAACTTCTTCATACGAGCCGGCACGACCGCCAACTATATCTCTGATGCTTGCAAAAAAATCACGAAACATATTTGCACCTATTATTGTTTCACCCGATACTATGCCGTAATAATGCAAGATACGTCTACCTTCAACATTATTGGTTGTAGTCATTAACATAATCGTAAACTAATATTTAAATTAATACTATATCTATATTTGCTACAAAAGTAAACATTTATCAGATAGGAGTTAGTATATTTGCATGCTAAAAATTAAACTAATGAACAAGATTATCATCTTTATACTGATATTGGCTTCACAATGCCTGCATATTGTTGCTGCCAGAAAAAACGAAATACGTGCATCATGGATAACCACAATAGGAGGGCTGGACTGGCCTAAGACCAAAGCTTCGTCAGCAAACTCCATCAGAAGGCAAAAAGAAGAACTTTGCCGTCAGCTTGATTTCCTTACAAGAGAAAATTTCAACACTGTACTGTTGCAGGTAAGACTGCGAGGTGATGTAATATATCCCTCTATATTAGAAGGCTATGCCGAGTGCATGACAGGTTATACAGGCAAAAACCCTGGATATGACCCTCTGGAATTTGCCATAAACGAATGTCATAAAAGAGGATTGGAAATACATGCATGGATAGTCTGTATTCCTGTAGGGAACAGCAGACAAGTGCAGCTGCAAGGAAAAAATTCGGTAGTGAAAAAGAAACCGGAACTTTGCAAAAAATTCAACGGCAACTGGTTTCTCGACCCCGGAAATCCTACCACTGCATCATACCTATCGTCTATCACAAAGGAAATAGTATCAAGATATGATATAGACGGAATACACCTCGACTATATAAGGTATCCTGAAAAGGGAAAGAACTTTCCCGACAAAGACACCTACAAAAAATACGGCCGAGGAATGGATATAGCACAATGGAGAAGAAACAACATAACACACATTGTGAGAAGAATCTACGCAGAAACAAAAGCCATAAAGCCTTGGGTAAAAGTGAGCAGTTCGCCCATAGGTAAATACAATGATACTCAAAGATATAACTCACACGGATGGAACGCCTACAGTACTGTATATCAAGACGCACAACTTTGGCTTAAAGACGGAATACAGGACATGATTTTCCCGATGATGTATTTTCAGAAAAACAACTTCTATCCTTTTGTACTCGATTGGCAGGAAAACAAGTACGGCAGATGGATTGTTCCTGGACTAGGTATATATTTCCTTGAAGAAAAGAAATATGCATGGACCATAAAAGAAGTGATGCGACAGATTTATTTCATAAGAAGACACAATCTGGACGGACAGGCTTTTTTCAGAAACGAATTTCTGATGAAAAATTCATGTGGAATAACAAGCAGTGCCATAAACAGATTCTATAACCATAAGGCTGTAGTTCCTCCCATGAAATGGCAGGACAGCATCCCTCCTACTACCCCAAAAAACGGAAGTATGTCAATAGAAGGCAATACCATCAAGCTGAAGTGGGAAACTCCACACACCATTAAAAAAGGAGGAATCTTCTTCAGAATATATTCATCCGTATGCTATCCTATCGATATATCCGACGGAAAATGTCTGACTGAAAGCAGAGTGAACACAAACGAATATACATATACCATAAAAGAAGAATGGGATAAAAGCCGATATTGGGCAGTAGTTTCAGTAGACAGATATGGCAACGAAAGTAGCCCTTTGCAAATAAACAGTCCCAAAGATAATGACGATATGGTGTGCTTAAACAGTCTTCCTGAAGTTCCATCAGGAGGAATTATGATTATAAAAGATGCAAGCGGAATGGAACTGATGAAATATAATGCTACTGCAAAAAACAACGTAAAACTTCCCAATGGTGTATATCTTGTAGAAACTACAGACACTTACGGAAATAAGAAAACATTTACGGTGATTATGACAAAATAATCAATCAATTCAATGATTGAACATACTGATACTTTGATTTTCAGAGTGTTTACATTTACAAATAACAAAAAAGCACAATACACCATTCATTACGACATACAATCTGCTGTTTATCGAGCATTTTGATGATACACAAATGGTATGCAAGCCATGCAATAATCATGACATTAACAAAAAACTATCTGCAAGAAACATTATTTACCTCATACGAAGTTGTATATATAGCATATATTAAGTATTTTTGCAGAACAAATCGATTTCGTAAATTATAATTTTATAATATATCATAACTCATGAGCAATCAAAGATACATGCAGCGTGGCGTATCGGCATCTAAAGAAGATGTACACAACGCTATCAAGAACATTGACAAAGGTATTTTCCCTAAAGCATTCTGTAAAATCATTCCTGATATTTTGGGAGGAGACCCTGAATACTGTAACATCATGCACGCAGACGGTGCTGGAACAAAGTCTTCTTTGGCTTATATGTACTGGAAAGAAACTGGTGACTTGTCTGTATGGAAAGGTATTGCACAGGATGCTCTTATCATGAATATAGACGACTTGCTATGTGTAGGAGCCGTAGACAATATACTTGTTTCATCTACTATCGGACGTAACAAGTTGTTAGTTCCAGGAGAAGTAATTTCTGCTATAATCAACGGTACAGACGAACTTCTTGCCGAACTCCGCGAAATGGGAGTAGGAGTATATGCCACAGGAGGTGAAACTGCTGATGTAGGCGATTTGGTACGTACTATCATCGTTGATAGTACAGTGACTTGCCGCATGAAACGTTCGGACGTGATAGACAATGCAAACATACGTCCGGGAGACGTTATAGTAGGTCTTGCTTCTTACGGACAAGCTACTTACGAAAAAGATTATAACGGCGGTATGGGCAGCAATGGCCTGACAAGTGCACGCCACGATGTGTTCTCTAAGTATCTTGCAGAGAAATATCCAGAAAGCTACGACAAGGCAGTTCCTGAAGACTTGGTTTACAGCGGTGGTCTGAAACTGACTGATGATGTTGAGGATTCTCCACTTGACGCCGGTAAACTTGTACTCTCTCCTACTCGTACATACGCTCCTGTAGTGAAGAAACTTCTTGATGCTCTACGTCCTGAAATACATGGTATGGTTCATTGTTCTGGCGGCGCACAGACCAAGGTTCTGCACTTCGTAGGCGACAACTGCCGTATCATCAAAGACAACCTATTCCCTGTGCCTCCATTGTTCCGCACCATCAAGGAACAGAGCGGTACCGACTGGGACGAAATGTACAAGGTATTCAACATGGGACACCGTCTTGAAGTATACCTTTCTCCAGAACATGCCGAACAAGTTATCGAAATAAGCAAGAGCTTTGGTATCGATGCTCAGATTGTAGGTCTCATAGAAGAAAGCAACGGTTCTAAAGAATTGATTATCAAGAGTGAATTCGGAGAGTTCAGATATTAATCAAAAGAACATGAAATATCCCACAAAAGATACTGCCATAATCTTTATACTTATCAGCTTTGTATCACTTGTAGCAGGTATTAATACAATATCTATATTTAAAAGACGCTAGGATACATGCTTCCATGCTATGCAGGAACTGCGTACCGACTATCGGTCACAAAAGGGCAAGGCAAACAATGGAGTCTGAAAAAACACCTGTTTTTCATACTTTCATTGATAATGGCATGTATATCACTTACATTGATAGGATATGGCAGTTTGTGGTAAAAAAAATAAAACAAAAATATTTAAATGGCGGAAAATAACACCATATTAGAGAAACTTGAAGGACTGGTGGCACGATTTGAGGAAGTATCTACACTGATTACTGACCCAAACGTGATAGCAGACCAGAAAAGGTATGTAAAACTGACTAAGGAATACAAGGAACTGGGCGACATTATGGATGCGCGCAAAGAGTACTTGCAGTGTCTGAACGGACTGGAAGAGGCCAAGATGATGATGTCGGGAAATGACCCGGAAATGAAGGAAATGGCACGCGAAGAGGCTTCTACCTGCGAAGCACGCATACCAGAACTGGAAGAAGAGATAAAACTTTTGCTGGTGCCTGCCGACCCTCAGGATGACAGAAATGCAATACTAGAAATCCGTGGTGGCACAGGTGGAGACGAGGCTGCAATCTTTGCAGGAGATCTGTTCCGTATGTATTCAAAATATTGCGAAACCAAAGGTTGGAAGCTCGAAGTATCAAGTGCCAACGAAGGTGCTTCCGGAGGTTTCAAGGAAATAATCTGCTCTGTAACAGGCGACAAGGTGTACGGAACTCTTAAATACGAATCGGGAGTGCATCGTGTACAGCGCGTTCCTGCCACTGAAACCCAGGGACGTGTACATACATCGGCTGCATCGGTAGCAGTACTTCCCGAAGCGGAACCTTTTGATGTGGAAATCAATGAAGGTGAGATAAAATGGGATACATTCCGAAGCGGAGGTGCCGGAGGTCAGAACGTAAATAAGGTGGAATCGGGAGTGCGATTGCGTTACAACTGGAAGAACCCTAATACAGGAGTGGTAGAGGAAATCCTGATAGAATGTACTGAAACACGAGACCAGCCGAAGAACAAGGAACGTGCTCTCTCGCGTCTGCGTACTTTCATTTACGACAAGGAACATCAGAAATACATAGACGACATAGCTTCGAAACGTAAGACTATGGTCAGCACTGGAGACCGTTCGGCTAAGATACGTACATACAACTATCCTCAAGGACGTATCACCGACCATCGTATCAACTATACCATCTACAACCTCAGCGCATTTATGGATGGAGACATCCAGGACTGTATAGACCACCTGATTGTGGTCGAAAACGCTGAAAGATTGAAAGAAAGTGAATTGTAAAAAACTCATAAACATTTAGGATATGAACAAACAACAATTATTCGAAAACATCAAGAAAAAACAGTCTTTCCTTTGTGTAGGACTTGACACTGACATAAAGAAAATACCAGAACACCTTCTAAAAGAAGAAGACCCTATATTTTCATTCAACAAGGCTATAATAGACGCTACAGCTCCATTCTGTATTGCATACAAGCCAAACTTGGCTTTCTACGAGAGTATGGGTGTGAAAGGATGGATTGCTTTTGAAAAGACAGTAGAATATATCAAGACAAACTATCCAGACCAGTTTATCATAGCCGATGCAAAGCGTGGTGATATAGGAAATACTTCGGCTATGTACGCACGTACATTCTTCGAAGAACTGAACATCGATTCGGTTACAGTAGCTCCCTATATGGGTGAAGACAGTGTTACTCCTTTCCTTACATACGAAGGAAAATGGGTTATCCTGTTGGCACTTACATCAAACAAAGGTTCACACGACTTCCAGCTTACTACAGACCCTGAAGGCGAACGTCTGTTTGAGAAAGTGCTTCGTAAATCACAGGAATGGGCAAACGATGAAAACATGATGTATGTAGTAGGTGCTACACAAGGACGCATGTTTGAAGATATCCGCAAAATTGTGCCAAACCACTTCCTGCTTGTTCCTGGTATTGGTGCACAAGGCGGCTCGCTTGAAGAAGTATGCAAATATGGTATGACAAAAGAATGTGGACTTATAGTAAACTCTAGCCGTGCAATCATTTATGCAGACAAGACTGAGAATTTTGCAAAAGTAGCAGGCGAAGAAGCACACAAAGTACAGCAACAAATGGCAGAACAGCTAAAAGCCATCATCTAATAAAAAATACTAATACAAACTGCTATATAAAAGCAACTATGCCCGTTTATCGTTAACGGATATAGTTGCTTTTTTAACTTTCAGACCGGGCTTTTTAGTAGTTTTGGCAATGAAAGACTTAAATAATTCAATTTTTTCTCTGAAATGTAAAAAAAAAGTACGTAATTTGCATAATTAAAAAAACATGCCTTTACGTGTGATAAGGCTTTAAGGAAAAAAAATAAAAAGAAGAAATATAAAATTATGGAATTCTCAGCTAAACAAATTGCGGAATTTATCCAAGGAACTATTATAGGTGACGAAAATGCAACAGTACATACTTTTGCAAAAATAGAAGAAGGTATACCAGGGGCACTTTCATTCCTGTCAAATCCCAAGTATACTAGCTATATTTATGATACCAAATCTTCTATAGTATTGGTAAACAAGGATTTTGAGCCTGAGTATGAAATAAGTACAACCTTGATTAAGGTTGACAATGCTTATGAAAGCCTTGCAAAGCTTATGACTCTATATGAAATGAGCCAACCCCAAAAAAGCGGCATTAGTTCCTTAGCCTCGATAGCTGATAATGCAAAAATAGGTGAAGGTTGCTATATCGGTCCTTTTACATGCATTGAAGAAGGTGTGGAAATAGGGAAAAACGTTTACATACATCCTAATGTAACAATAGGAAACAATGTAAAGATTGGCGACAACTGTATTTTATATCCACATGTAACTGTATATCACGACTGCAAAATAGGAAACAGCTGTATTCTACATGCAGGTGCAGTAATAGGTGCCGACGGATTCGGGTTTGCACCTACTCCTGACGGTTATGAAAAAATCCCACAGATAGGAATAGTCATCCTTGAAGACAGAGTAGAAGTAGGAGCCAACACTTGTATAGACAGAGCTACAATGGGAGCTACAATCATCAAAAAAGGCGTGAAACTGGACAATCTTATCCAAGTAGCACATAATGTAGAAATAGGAAGCAATACTGTAATGGCATCGCAAGTGGGTATTGCAGGTTCTGCAAAAGTGGGCGAATGGTGTATGTTTGGCGGACAAGTAGGTGTAGCCGGACACATAAAGATAGGTGACAAAGTATCTGTAGGAGCTCAATCGGGAATACCGGGAAATGTAAAGTCTGGAACTACACTGATGGGGTATCCAGCAATAGACCCGAAACAGTTTGCACGCTCGGCAGCTGTATACAAAAAACTGCCGGACATGTATTCTGAATTAGGCAAACTTCAGAAAGATATAGAAGAATTAAAAAAACAAATAAACAAATAATATATAAGCCCATGTTGAAACAACAAACACTAAAAGGCAGCTTTTCACTGAACGGAAAAGGTCTCCATACAGGAGTCAAACTTACAGTGACTTTCAATCCTGCCCCAGAGCATCACGGGTATAAGATTCAACGTATTGACTTAGAAGACCAACCCATAATAGACGCTGTAGCAGAAAATGTGGTGGACACTACAAGAGGTACAGTTTTATCAAAAAACAACGTAAAAGTAAGTACTGTAGAACATGCACTTGCTGCATTATACGCAGCAGGTATAGACAACTGTCTCATTCAGGTAGATGGTCCGGAATTTCCTATCCTCGACGGTAGTGCAAAAGCATATGTAGAATGTATCGAACGCGTAGGCATAGAAATACAATCTGCTCCTAAAGATTATTATATAATCAAATCTAAAATAGAATTCAGAGACGAGGCTACAGGATCATCCATACAGGTACTACCTGATGACAGATTCAGCATAAACACTCTGATTTCGTACGATTCGCAGATTCTTACAAACCAGTTTGCCACATTAGAAGACATGGCTGATTTTCCTACAGAAATAGCTTCAGCAAGAACTTTCGTCTTCGTAAGGGAAATAGAACCTCTCCTTAATGCGGGACTGATAAAAGGAGGAGACCTTGACAATGCTATCGTTATATACGAAAAGAAAATGACTCAGGAAAACTTCGACAAACTTGCCGATGTAATGAATGTTCCTCACATGAATGCAAGCGACCTAGGATATATCAATCATATTCCTTTGGTATGGCCAAACGAACCGGCAAGACATAAACTGCTGGATATTATAGGCGACTTGGCTCTTATAGGCAAACCTATAAAGGGACGTATCATTGCAACACGCCCTGGACACACTATAAACAACAAGTTTGCCAGGCAAATACGCAAGGAGATAAGACTTCACGAAATACAAGCTCCTGAATACAACTGCAATGAAAAACCTATAATGGATGTAAACAGAATAAGAGAACTGCTTCCTCACAGATACCCGTTCCAACTTGTTGACAAGATTATAGCCATAGGAGCAAACCATATAGTAGGTGTAAAGAATGTAACATCAAACGAACCTTTCTTTCAGGGACACTTCCCAGAAGAACCTGTAATGCCAGGTGTGTTGCAAATAGAAGCAATGGCACAGGTAGGTGGATTATTGGTGTTAAACTCTGTAAATGAACCAGATAAATACTCTACATACTTCATGAAAATAGACAACGTGAAATTCCGACAGAAAGTAGTACCTGGAGATACACTTATTTTCAGAGTAGAACTGATGTCGCCGATACGACGCGGGGTTTCAACTATGAAGGGATATGTATTTGTAGGTGAAAAAATTGTTTGCGAAGCTGAATTCATGGCTCAAATTGTAAAAAATAAATAATCAGAATAAATAAAGTATGATAAGCCAATTAGCATTTATACATCCTGAAGCTAAAATAGGAGAAAATGTAGAAATAGGACCATTTGTATATATTGACAAGAATGTTGTTATAGGCGACAACAATATTATAATGCCAAATGCAAATATCCTATACGGGTCTAGAATAGGAAACAATAACAGAATATTCCCTGGAGCTGTAATAGGTGCCATACCACAGGACCTAAAATTCAAAGGAGAAGAAACTACTGCTGAAATAGGTGACAACAATACTATAAGAGAAAATGTCACAATAAACAGAGGTACTGCAGCTAAAGGAAAGACAGTGGTAGGAAGCAATAACCTTCTTATGGAAGGGGTTCATGTTGCACATGATGCTGTTATAGGTAACGGATGTATAATAGGTAACTCCACAAAATTTGCAGGAGAAATTGTTGTAGATGATTTTTCAATAATAAGTGCAAATGTATTGATGCACCAATTCTGCAAAGTAGGCGGTTACGGAATGATACAGGGCGGATGCAGGTTCAGTAAAGATATACCTCCTTATATCATAGCAGGTAGAGAACCTATATCCTACTGCGGAATAAATATTGTAGGATTGAGAAGAAGAGGCTTTTCTAATGAGCTTATCGAAAATATACACAATACCTATCGTATAATATACAATAGCGGAAAAAATGTAAGTGAAGCATTAGAACAAGTTATACAGGAAGTACCTATGAGTCCTGAAATTGAATATATCATTTCTTTCATAAAAAATTCACAAAGAGGTATTATCCGATAAAAAGTTTTTGTATATTTACACCAATAATAGGTTTAACAATTAGACAAAATGGTTTACAAATTCAGACTCATATCAGACGAAGTTGACGATTTCCTAAGAGAAATCCAGCTTGACTCGGAAGCTTCATTCTATGATTTTCACGAAGCTATATTAAATTGTACCGGCTATAAGGATGACCAGATGACTTCATTCTTTATTTGTGACGATGACTGGGAAAAGAAAACAGAAATCACACTTGAAGATATGGGTTATGGCAGTTCTGAAGAAGATACATATATAATGAAAGAAACTCATCTTGATGAACTTCTTGAAGATGAAAAACAAAGACTTATTTATGTATTCGACCCTATGGCCGAAAGAGTTTTCTTTATAGAACTTTCTGAAATCATAACAGGAAAAGACCTTAAAGAAGCAGTAGTTACACGTAAGGAAGGTAAGGCTCCTCTACAAATAATAGATTTTGACGAACAACTCAATACAAATCAGGCTATGGATTTGGGAGAAAACTTCTACGGTGATGAAGAGTATGATGTGGATGACTTTGACATGGACGGATTCGAAGTAAATGAAGGAAGTCCATACGAAGACAACAGATACTAACATATATCTATCATAATATATAAGATAAGGCGAAGAATAACGGAATCGAATACAGAGAAGGACCGTTATCCTTCGCTTTATTAAATTTATAACCAATAGAAATGAAGCATACAAAAACACTCATTGTACTTATAGGACCTACTGGAGTAGGGAAAACAGAACTAAGCCTTGAACTGGCTGAAATGTTCGATTCACCGATAATTTCAGCAGATTCTAGACAACTGTATGCCGACCTGAAAATCGGTACGGCTGCTCCTACACAAAAGCAACTAAACAGAGTTAAACATTATTTTGTAGGAACTCTGAAACTTACCGACTATTACAGTGCAGCCCAATATGAACTGGAAGTAATGAATGTTCTGGAAAAATTGTTCAACGCTCATGATACATTAGTACTTACAGGAGGATCAATGATGTATATTGATGCCATTTGCAATGGTATAGATGATATTCCTACTGTAGACAACGAAACAAGAGAAATGATGCTGGAGAAGTTTGAGAAAGAAGGACTGGAACATCTTTGTGCAGAACTGAAACTTCTTGACCCTGAATATTATTCTGTTGTAGACTTGAAAAACCACAAAAGGGTGATACATGCTCTTGAAATCTGCTATATGACAGGTAAAACATATACGTCATTCAGAACTGGAAACAAGAAAGAAAGACCATTTGATATAGTAAAAATAGGGCTGAAAAGAGACAGAGAGGAGCTGTATGAAAGAATAAACAAAAGAGTGGATGCAATGATTGAAGACGGACTTCTGGATGAAGTCAAGTCGGTATATCAATACAAGAATCTAAACTCACTCAATACAGTTGGATACAAAGAAATAATACAATATCTAGACGGTAATTGTACTTTGGATTTTGCTATAGAAAAAATCAAACAAAACTCACGTATCTACTCACGAAAACAAATGACATGGTTTAAGAGAGACTACAATATAGCATGGTTCTATCCTGAAAACAAAAATGAAATAATGACATATCTAAACTCCAAATGTCTGACGGACAATATATAAACATAATTGCTATCCACTTAAAATATACATTTACTCATTGTTATCATTTGTATGTGGTAACTATGAGGTAGCAAAAAAATAAGTTTGGCTTCCCGATTGAGAAGCCAAACTTATTTTTTTGATCATTTTTTATCGTACAGCAATATATTTTTATTACCATTGATATTCATAGTCGAGAAAAACATTTAACTCTACAGATTTTATTCTTCCATATTATGGAGAATCGGAATCTGCCATATATGTTTGTTTCTGATGACTTGATGATATTCTCTTTTCTAGCAAATTGAAAATTTTTCTTCATCTTACTATAATCTGAACGGGCTGACAAGATGGCCTTAGCATTGGGAAAGTCAAGCTTTAATATAAAAACCATTATAGCCAGACAGTCAAGCAATGCCCTCACAAACATTATATCGGAAAGTTCCGAATCAGGAAGATTCTTATAAAGCATCAGAAGATTATTTCTGAAATTAAGATGTGTCTTTCTTGGATTTTCCTTCTTTAGAGTGGCACCACCTACATGATATACCTTACTCTGAGGAATACACATTAGTCTGTATCCTCTAGAATTTAACCTCCAACATAAGTCTATCTCTTCCATATGGGCAAAAAATGCAGCATCCAAACCTCCTACTCGAATATATGCTTCTTTTCTGATAAACATGGCTGCACCGGAAGCCCAAAAAATTCGGGATATGGAATCGTATTGTCCGTTATCCTCTTCTACAAAATCGAATATACGACCTCTACAGAATGGATAGCCATACTTATCAATATAACCTCCAGATGCTCCTGCATACTCGAAATGACTTTTGTCGTTATATGCCATAATCTTAGGCTGACAGGCAGCAACATCAACATTATTGTCCATATATTCTATTATAGGTTCTATCCAACCTGCTGTGACTTCAACATCATTATTGAGAAGAACTGCATACTCACAGTCAATTAATGAAATAGCTCTATTATATCCTTCTGCAAAACCATAGTTATGCTCAAGTTTTATCACATTTACGCCAGGAAATTCTTTGGACAGAATTTCCAAAGAATTATCGGATGAACCATTATCAGCAACATAAATTCCTACCCAACTATAATATGAATTATCTATTACAGAAGGAAGAAACTTACGGAGCATTTCCGCACCATTCCAGTTAAGTATAACCACAGCAACCTTATCCATACAGAATTGATTTAATTAAGACACATCACTCAATAAGAGTAGACTTCAAACAAGAACAATCTTCATTTAAATCTCCCAATCGGACATTGACTATAGTGTTATCGTCAAAGTTGTGGTCATCAAGTTCTACTCTGATATAATTTTCAGTAAAACCATGCATAGGAATCCCCAACTTGGACTTTTCTGTCAAGACCTTAGCTTCTTTGCCGATATGATCGGCATAAAAATTCTTCAATTTTTCATCAGATAATGTCAATAATCTCTGACTCCTTGAATGTTTTTCTTCTGAAGAAACTACATAATCAATCTTCAAAGCCTGAGTTCCTGGACGCTCAGAATAACTAAATACATGAAGTTGTGTGACATCTATTGATTCAATAAACTGATATGCAGACTCAAAATATTCGGGAGTCTCACCCCTGGTGCCTACAATCACATCTACACCAATGAATGCATGAGGCATAAGTCTCTTGATTGTAGCTACTTTTGAAGCAAATAAAGATGTATCATATTTACGTCTCATCAATTTAAGAACTTCATCGCAACCCGACTGTAATGGTATATGGAAATGAGGCATAAACCTTTTTGACTTAGAGACAAACTCTATTATATCATCAGTCAAAAGGTTAGGCTCTATGGATGAAATTCTATATCTTTCAATACCCTCTACCTCATCTAGCTGCTTTATCAAATCAAAGAAAGTCTCTCCTGTTGATTTTCCGAAATCACCGATATTTACACCAGTAAGAACTATCTCCTTACCACCTTCTGCAGCAACTCCTTTAGCCAAATCTACCAACTCTGAGATTTTCCCATTTCTACTCCTACCTCTGGCAAAAGGAATAGTACAATATGAACAGAAATAATCACATCCATCTTGTACCTTCAGGAAATATCTTGTCCTATCACCCCTTGAACAAGAATGAGAAAAACTTCTGATATCTTTTGCTGCCGTAGTAAGAGCCTCTCCATGTGAGAATTTCTCCAATTTACCTAGATAATTAATCAAGTCACCTTTCTGCTCTGCTCCTAACACCAAATCAACACCATCAATATCAGCTATTGTATCAGGCTTCAACTGGGCATAACACCCTGTAACAACAACAAAAGCTCCCGGATGTGACTTTACAAGCTTATGTATTGCTTGACGACATTTCTTGTCTGCAACTTCTGTTACAGAACATGTATTTACAACAACAATATCGGCTTTCTCTCCTTTTCTTATAGTTCTTATACCAGCATCTTTTAGAGCCTTACCAATAGAAGAAGTCTCTGCATAATTCAACTTACACCCCAAGGTATAATATACAGCTTTTTTATCTTGAAAAATAGTTGTATCAATCATAAAAATAATATTTTTGCAAATTTACTCAATTATTCCCACATTTCTAAAATCATGCTTTCTATACATACTATAATTAACCTATAAAAATAGAAGATAAGAAATTTATAATGAATAAAACAGGTTTTAGAACTTGTTTTTAACACAAAAATCACTCAAAAAAGTAACAAGACATTAAAAAACTATATATCTTTGCATCATCAAAATAAAATACAAAAGTATTACAGATTTTAAAAAACAAAAAAATGAGAAAATTAGTATTTTTGTTCGTAGCATTTGCCGCTGTATCTTTCGCTTCTTGCGGTGGTAACAAGACTTCAAACACAGAAGCTGCAAATAATGAAAATGTTGAAGATACAGTTTCTGCATGCAACTCAACTAAAGCTTGTTGTGACTCTGCTAAAACTTGTTGCGATTCAGCTAAAGTTTGCTGTGATTCAGTTGCTTGCGATTCAGCTAAGGCATGTTGTAATGCTAAATAATTCAGTCAATTATTTAGTTTGAAGAACAAAGTCTGTTGGTTATAACCTACAGGCTTTTTTTATGCCCTATAATGATTTATCTTAATGAATTTTACACAATTCCAAGACTAGTTATCAGCTGATAATAAAAGAATTATACCTATAGTCTTACATATAAAGACATAATACAGATTAAGGCATGGGATATTACTCAGAAGTATCTTCAGACTTCAAATACATAGATAGGAAAACAGTCTTTCCAAACATACTATATAAAAGGCACAATAGACATCATTATTAATATTTGCATATAACCTATTATCATATACATTATAATTAATTTATACGTAATCCAATATCTAATTTAAAGCATTAGCAACAAAGGTCATTTATCAATCTTATAAAGCATATTACTATATTACTTCGATTTCAGATATTAAAAACAAGCATAGAAAGTTTTCCCCATAAGGCAATCGAATAGGAGAAAAACGAAGTAGTTTTCTTCCTACTTTCTTTTTCCGACCTCTCAGTCGAGTAGATAAAAGGAGTTTCACCTTAAATCTCTCACAGAAC
>JAHHQV010000048.1 GCA_020026175.1 Phocaeicola sp.
GCTTGCTTCTTCAAAAATTTTTACTAACGTTGCATTTGCTGTTGGACTCTGCACATTGATTCGAGAGCATTCTAAAATCTGAATATTTTTTTAAAAAAAAAGTTGGACTATCCATAAATTAATTATATTTGCAAAATATTTTAATAGAGCCTTATAATAGGTTATGGAAATAGAATTAATTTGAGTTGATTTAAAACAAGTGGTTTTAAAGGGAAAAGCACAGCCTTAAAGAATACAGATTGCACTTTATCTTGAATCTGCTTGAAGTAGAACTTGTTATTAAATAAGAAAACATTTTTAATTTTAAATATATTAATACTCTATGCTAAATCGCTTTAAATCAATGTATTACCTTCTGTTTATGGGGGGGTAGGAGTGGCTTCCGCAACTTCTTTACCAGAAAGAATTGTCGCTGAAATCTCTCAGCAAAGTGAACAATGTAAGGGTATCGTTGTTGATGCTGCCGGTGAACCTATAATCGGTGCATCTGTTGTAGTAAAAGGAACAACAAATGGTACAATTACAGGTTTTGATGGAGACTTTTCAATCCCTAATGTTAAGAAAGGGGATGTAATTCAAATTTCTTTTATTGGATACGCTACTCAAGAAGTCGTATGGAATGGTAAATCTATCAATGTCAAATTGAAAGAAGATGCCAAAACATTGGATGAAGTAGTGGTGGTAGGTTATGGTACTACTTCCAAGCGTAAAACAACATCTGCTGTTTCTCAGGTGAAAGCTGATGAATTGTCTAAAGTTCCTGTGCCTAATGTGACTCAAAGTTTGGCTGGTCGCGCACCTGGTCTTATCGTCCAGCAGAGTGGTGGTGGAATCAATGCCAAGTCTTCTATTTCTATTCGTGGTGGTGGCACTCCCCTGTATGTAATTGATGGTATTATCTGTGAAGAACGAGATTTCACAAATTTGAATCCTGACGATATTGATCAGATGTCGGTTCTGAAGGATGCTTCTGCAACTGCTATTTATGGTGCTCGTGCAGGTAATGGTATCATCATGGTGACAACCAAGAAAGGTAAAACAGGAAAGGTTAATGTAGACTATAGCTTCAATTATACATTGAGCCAGCCTGCCGACTTGGCGGAAAAATTGGATTCTTATGAGGCTGCCAAATTTATCAACCGTGGTTATGAATACGATGGTATGAAAGGACCTTATAATGAAGAAGACTTCAAATTGTTTTTGGATGGAACCGACCCTCAAGGACACCCTAATACAGACTGGCATGAATTGGTTTGTCGTAACTTTGCTCCAGAACAAAGACATAATCTGTCCATTTCTGCAGGTTCTGAAAGTATGAAACTTTATACAGGTATCGGTATCTATGACCAAGAGTCAATTTATCGTACAAATTCTAATAACATGCGCCGTTACAACTTCCGCACAAACTTGGAGGCAAACATTAAGTCTATCGGATTGAAGGTTGTTTCTGGCGTAGAAGCTTATCTGGTAAATACAGAATCTCCATTGTCAACTACTAGTGACGGTTATTATTCTGTATGGTCACATATTCAAAATAAGCGACCTATGGAAGCTGCTATGAACCCTTTTGGTCAGATTTATAGTGGTACTACTGACAACCCATTGGTGGATATCAGTAAAGAAGGAGGTTACAGGAGGTATGAAGACAACTCTGTAAGAGGAAGTTTGAATTTGGAATGGAGCTTGCCTTGGGTAGAAGGCTTGCAGTTGAAAGCCTTGGGCAGTTATACATTGGTAAACGACCGCATGAAGGCTTGGCGCAAGACAGCCCCTACATACGACTGGGAAGGGAACCTTGCTACTCCTGGAAAGCCAAGTCTGGAGAAGTATGCTAACCACCGTTCTAATTTTAACGTTCAGTTCTTTGCTGATTACTCTCGTACATTTGGAGACCATACCGTAGGTGCTACATTAGGTATGGAAGCCAGTGGGTCAGACTATGATAATCTGTGGTCAAAACGACAGGAATACATCTTTGATGTTGACCAAATGAATTCCGGTCCTAGTTCTACTATGGAAAACAGTTCTAATGAAGGGGTAGGCGAGCGTCGTGCTGCTTTTATCGGCCGTTTGAAATATGACTATAAAGGACGCTATATGGCCGAATTGAATATCCGTCATGATGGCAGTGACTGGTTCCCTGCAGAAAAAAGATGGGGTAACTTCTTCTCGGGCTCTTTAGCTTGGAATGTTTCTGATGAAAAATTCTGGGAAAACTGGAAGTTAGATAATGTATTCAATCAGTTTAAACTTCGTGCTTCTTATGGTGAAATTGGTCAGGATAGCGGTATAAATCGTTATGCTTACTACACTTCTTATGGATTGGACCAGCGTGGTGCTTTTATTGGTGGCCAGTTTGTTCCAACAATGTGGGAAGGTAGTTTGGTAAGTCCTGATATCTCTTGGTATACAACTAAGGACTTTGACTTGGGTATTGATTTTGCTTCTTTTAACAACAGATTGTCTGGATCTATCGATTATTTTGCTAAAGTGACTACTGGGTATTTGGCAAGTCCGTCAAATGTAGGCTATACAGCTCCTCTAGGTAAAGGTCTTCCTAATATCAAGACTAATGGTGAAAGCATTCGTAGAGGTTTTGAATTTGTATTGCAGTGGAAAGACAATATCGGTGATTTCAAATATGGAGTATCTGCTAACTTCACTTTCTATGACGACCGCTGGAATATCAATCCTAATGAATCGGAAGTGGACTTGAAGAACCCATATAAGCGCAGTACTCAGGCTGGTAGTTATACAGGTGTATACTATAAGAACTTAGGATACTATAGAGACTATATGGATATAATGAATTCTCCTAAACGTAACGGTTCTACTAATTTGATGGCTGGTGACTTGAAATATCTTGACTTCAACGGTGACGGTAAGATTGATGGTGATGACCAGTTCAGAAATGGTAAAGGTGGTAGCCCAAGAGCCAACTATGGTATAAATGTAGATTTGCAGTATAAAGGTTGGTTTATGAATATGTTATGGCAAGGTTCTGCAAACTATAATTATTATATGGATACTATCTTGATGGGGGGTAATAGCAACTACTTGCCTGTTATCTACAAGTTCCAGAGAGATATTTGGTCTCCTGATAATACAGATGCTTTGTATCCACGTCAGCATGCTCAGGGCGGTTTCAACGGTAACAATAACTTTGTAGGTACTGACTTCTGGTTGGTTGATGCCCGTTATATCCGTTTGAAAAACATGGCTATAGGTTATGACTTCAAACATTCATTGTTGAAGAATATAGCTTGGATGTCTAAATGTACATTGTCTTTGGCAGGTAACAACCTTTTGACTTTCAGTCCTGCTAAAGATTATGGTTTTGACCCTGAGAGTGGTAATGCAAGTGGATATACTTATCCTGTTGCTAGAGTTTATACTGTTAGTTTAAATATTGGATTCTAAAATTTATGAAAATGAAATTTAATAAATATATTCTGTTATTGTCTTGCTGCGGAGCTTTGACATTGCAGGGCTGTGAAGATTTCTTGGATACCAAGCCGACAGAAAGTTATGGTGATGATGTGGTTTGGAGCAGTCAAGGTACGGTAGATGCTGTGGTTCTGGGTAATTATGGCAATGCAATTTCTCCATATACTGGTTTTAACTATTGGGATAAAATCTTTACCAACAACTTGATTGCTTGCCGTTCGGATTGTCCGGGAGAAGCCAGAGGGCTTATGGAAAATACTTTCGGATGGGGCTTGAATGACAAGTTTGGAGCTATCCGACATTGTAATCTGATTATAGCTAAGGTGGCGGAATCATCGGTTCTGAACGAAAAGTTTAAAAAACAATATACTGCTGAAGCTAAAATGATGAGAGCTATGATTTATTTTGATTTGGCTCGCAAAGGTGGACGCTATATTTGGGTAGACAGGGTGTTAAAACAGGATGATGAATTCAATCTTCCTTTGACAAAGGATATTGTAGAAAGTTATCAGCATATATTGGATGATATGCGTGCTGCTATTCCTGATTTGCCAACTTCGGCTGTAGCAGGTCGTTTAACCCAAAATGCAGGTCTGGCATTCTTGTCAGAAATCTGTTTGACTGCTGCTGCTTATACTGATGATGCTGTTGCATTACATAAAGATGGCAAGTCTTTGTATGAGGAAGCTGTTGAAGCTGTAAATGGTATTAGTGGCGCTAGTTTGGATCCAAATTTCGGTGACATCTTTAATGAAAAAGGTGCTTACACTTCACCTGAAATCATATTGGCTACTTATCAGAGTGCAGAAAATACTACAGTTCAAGGCACAGATATTATTCAGTTGATTCCAAACCTGCTTAACTCTAATCTACAGCAGAACGATTGCGGTCCTTTGTTTACGAAAGATGACATCTTTGAAGGATGGTTAGAACATGCACCATCACAGAATATTGTAGATGCTTTTTTGGTAATTGACCAGAAAACAAAAAAAGCGGTTAGATGGTATGAATCATCTCAGTTTAAAGAAAATACTAAATCTTTGACTCGTGAAGAGGCTTTGGCTTTGGGTATTCATAGGGATGAAGCTGAATTGGCAGGAGACTTTAAGGCATTTAAGGTAACTACTCCAGGCAAATCAATCAGCGACCTGATGTATAGTTACCGTGACAAACGTTTTGATGCTACTATTGTGCATGATGGCTCTATTTATTATGGTGAGAAAATTGCTTGTAACTATCATGGTAATGTAAGCCGTTGGGCTACTAAGCGTTATGGTCAGGACCATGTTCCTCTTACTAACTATTTGCAGCGTAAGGGTGTATATACAAACTGTAGTCCACGTCCTTTTTATAATGTTGTAACTGATTATCATAAAGTGGTGTTCCGTTATGGTCGTGCTTTGTTGAATAAAGCTGAAGCTTTGTTGCGCTTGAATAAAGTGGCTGAGGCTGTAGAGGTAATTAATGAGACGCGTACAATTCATGGTGGTCTTCCAAAATCGACAGCTGCTTCTTTGACTGATGCTTGGAATGACTATAAGATTGAAAGACGAGTTGAACTATATTATGAAGGTGACTTTTATTTCAGTTTGCTTCGTTGGGGTAAGTATGGTCATGAAGCTAATGATGGCAAAGAACCAGGTGGCATAATTGATGAATTGTGTAAGCCTGCCACATTTATCGAAATTGCTAAAGACCGTTCTGCTGCATTTGTCGGTAATGTTCAGTTCTCTAATGACAAGCGTAAATTTGACGTTCGTTCTTATCTGTTCCCTATTACTAAGGGAGTTATTCAGGCTAATGATGCAATTACAGATAAAGACCAAAATCCTGGTTGGGAATAATATAATTGTTAATTTTTTAAAATTATAGAAAATGAAAAAGATAAAAATGAAATGGTTGATGATGTTGTTGTGTATGCCATTTATGCTTGTCTCATGTAATTGGGAAGACCTTCCAGCTTATGAGGAGGCAGAAATAACAGCCGTACAATACTATTATCGTTGGGCTAGCGACAAGCAAGACCCTATCACTGGAGAACCGATAGTGAAGGAAGTACGTTTGAATACTGAATATAAAGTTAATTCTGAAAACGGATTGAT
This sequence comes from Phocaeicola sp., assembly GCA_020026175.1. Classification (GTDB taxonomy): domain Bacteria; phylum Bacteroidota; class Bacteroidia; order Bacteroidales; family Bacteroidaceae; genus Phocaeicola. The sequence continues at coordinate 5,550 of JAHHQV010000048.1, forward strand.
AGAAACAACAGTAACTGTACCTCCTGTAAACGGTGACTTCACAGAAAAGGTTCGACAGGAAGTGTCTCAGAAGAAATTGTGGGGACAGGTTTCTGTATCTACAGCAGCTCGTGTTACACCAATAGAAGGTACTGCTGCGTTAGGAACTCCTGATGACTGGACTGCAGAACGTAAATATAATGTATCAGCAGCTAATGGTAACAATAAGGTTTGGACTATTAAGATGATAAAATTTTCAAAATAATATAATTGAATTTGAATATTGTAATGGGGGAGTCTGAAGTGATTTTAGACTCCTTCTTTTTTTTAAAAAAAATAACAATCATGAAAAAGACCTGGCGTAAAGTCAGGAGTGCTATAAATTGGTGAAGAGACATGTTTACATAATCCTAAAATGACTAAATAATTTTGTAGAACAACATTTTATTTGTATCTTTGCCATCGAAATGGATGAAAGGTGGAGGGGCTGTTTGGCTCCTTTTTTTGTTCTTAACAGTTAATTCATGATAGATAAAAACGTAGTAGCGCGTATCGTATCGCAGTGGCTGGAAGATAAAGATTATTTTCTGGTAGATGTATCGGTAAGTCCCGATGACAAAATTGTAGTGGAGATAGACCATGCAGAGGGTGTATGGATAGAAGATTGTGTGGAACTGAGTCGTTTTATAGAATCGCATCTCAGTCGTGAGGAGGAGGATTATGAATTGGAAGTAGGCTCAGCCGGAATAGGCCAGCCTTTCAAGGTGTTACAACAGTATGTCATCCACATAGGAAGTGATGTGGAAGTATTGGCACGCGATGGGAAAAAATATACCGGAGTTCTTACTGATGCTAATGAAGATAATTTTTCGATCACTATTCAGACAAAAATGAAGGTGGAAGGCAGCAAGCGTCCTAAAATGGTGGACCAGTTGTTAACATTTACTTATGATGAAATAAAATATACGAAATACTTAATCAGCTTTAAATAAATTATGGCCAAAAAAGAAGAGACTGTCAGTATGATTGACACTTTTTCCGAATTCAAGGACTTGAAGAATATTGACCGCACCACGATGGTGAGTGTATTGGAAGAGTCTTTCCGTAGTGTTATTGCCAAAATGTTTGGCACAGATGAAAACTATGATGTGATTGTGAATCCTGACAAGGGAGATTTTGAAATATGGCGTAACCGTGAGGTAGTGGCGGACGAGGATTTTAATAATCCTAATTTGCAGATTTCACTCACTGATGCTCGTAAAATTGATACTTCTTATGAAGTGGGTGAAGAGGTTACAGATGAAGTGATATTTGAAAAGTTCGGTCGTCGTGCCATCTTGAATCTTCGTCAGACTCTGGCTTCGAAGATACTTGAACTTGAAAAGGATAGTCTTTATAATAAGTATATAGAAAAAGTAGGCAAGGTGGTAAGTGCTGAAGTCTATCAGATATGGAAGAAAGAAATCCTTATGCTTGATGATGAGGGAAATGAACTGCTGTTGCCTAAGACAGAACAGATTCCTGGCGACTTCTATCGTAAGGGTGAGACTGCTCGTGCGGTTGTGGCAAGGGTAGATAATCGTAACAACAATCCTAAGATCATTCTTAGCCGTACTTCGCCTATGTTCCTTCAAAGGTTGTTCGAACAGGAAGTTCCGGAAATCAATGATGGTATAATCACTATCAAGAAGATAGCACGCATACCTGGTGAAAGAGCAAAGATAGCAGTAGAGTCTTTCGATGAGAGAATAGACCCGGTAGGTGCATGTGTAGGTGTTAAAGGTTCGCGTATTCACGGTATAGTTCGTGAACTTCGTAATGAAAATATTGATGTAATCAATTATACATCAAATATACAGTTGTTTATACAGCGCGCTTTGAGTCCGGCAAAGATTTCTTCTATCATAATGCATGAAGAAGAAAAGAGGGCTGAAGTATATCTTAAGCCTGAAGAAGTTTCTTTGGCTATCGGTAAGGGGGGTATGAATATCAAATTGGCAAGTATGCTTACCGAATATACTATTGATGTATATCGTGAACTTGACGAGAATGCGACAGAAGATGATATTTATCTTGACGAGTTCAAGGATGAAATTGATGAATGGGTTATCAATGCTATCAAGGGTATTGGCATAGATACAGCTCGTGGCGTTCTTAATGCTCCGCGTGAGATGCTTATTGAAAAGGCAGACCTGGAAGATAATACTGTAGACGATGTTCTGCGTATCTTGAAGGCCGAATTTGAATAAAGACTTATGGAAAGTCCGTATAAAAACGATGCCGTGATAAGGGTTTCCGGCTGGCTTCTGCTTCCTCTTTCGCAATAAAGTGGAAGCGAAATCCACGGCTGGCAGCGCTTTTAACCTTACGTGCATCGGGATATAGAAATTTAGTATGAATATAAAATCAAAATCCCATGATAAGACTGAATAAAGTAGCTAGAGATTTAAACGTAGGGATAGCAACAGCTGTGGAATTTCTGAATAAGAAAGGCTATAGTGTGGAGGCAAATCCGAATACAAAAATAACTGAGGACCAGTATACGGAACTTGTAAAGGAATTCAGCAAGGATAAAGACCTAAAGCTGAAATCGGAACAGAAAATACAAGAAAGACAGAATAAGGAACGCAATAAGGTTTCTGTCTCTATAGATGATATTGCAGGGGATAATGTTAAGGCCGAAACAGACAAGGTTAAAACTGAATATCATGAACCTGTAAAGCAGAAGTTCAAGCCGATAGGTAAAATAGATCTGGATGCCTTGAACAGAAAGAAACCAAAGAACAATATTGTGGTTGATGCTGAAGAAAATACTGTTGCAGAAGAAGAGAAGCAAGAAGAGGTGACAGAAGTAAAGGCTGAACCTATAGTAGAGAAAAAGAGAAAGGTAGAATTAAAACCTGATAATAAAGAAGATAAAGAAAGCAAAAAGCCCGAAGAAATTAAGGCGGAAGTAGTTGAAGAAATGCCGATGGAAGAAAAGAAACAGACAACAGAAGTAGCTGGAAATACTCACATGGATGAGGATGGAGTATTTAAAATTCGTCCTACAGAACTGAAGTCGAAAATAAATGTCGTAGGTCAGATAGACCTGGCGGCGCTTAATCAGTCTACAAGACCAAAGAAAAAGTCTAAGGAAGAAAAGCGCAAGGAAAGAGAAGAAAAAGACAAGCAGCGCATGGAACAGCGTAAGCAGATGAAGGATGCCATCATTAAGGAAATTAGAAAAAGCGATGACAAGGTAGAGAAAAACAATGATGATGCTTCGAAAAAGAAAAAACGTAACCGTATAAATAAGGAACGTGTAGATATAAATAATCCTCAGGAAAGCCGCCAAAATAATGGTGGAGGACATAAAAGTGACAAGTTTGGCAGAAATCAAGGTGGAAAGAATGCTGGTAAGGACCGTTTCAGAAAACCTGTGGTTAAGCAGGAAGTCAGTGATGAGGATGTTGCAAAACAAGTAAAGGAAACTCTTGCTCGTCTTACTAACAAGGGTAAGAACAAGGCTGCAAAATATCGTAAGGAAAAGAGAGAGAACATCCAAAACCGTCAGCTTGAGCAGGAAGAACTTGAAATAGAAGAAAGCAAAATTCTTAAACTTACAGAGTTTGTGACTGCAAACGAACTTGCCAATATGATGGACATATCTGTCACTCAAGTTATCTCAACTTGTATGAGTGTTGGTATTATGGTTTCCATCAATCAGCGTCTGGATGCAGAAACTATCAATCTTGTGGCTGAAGAATTTGGATATAAAACAGAGTATGTAAGTGCAGAGGTGGCTCAGGCTATAGAGGAAGAGATAGACTCGGAAGAAGATCTTGAACATCGTGCTCCTATTGTTACGGTGATGGGACATGTCGATCATGGTAAGACTTCACTTTTGGACTATATCCGTAAGGCTAATGTGATAGCAGGTGAAGCTGGTGGTATTACTCAGCATATCGGTGCATATAATGTTAGGCTTGAAGATGGTCGCCGTATGACTTTCCTTGATACTCCGGGACATGAAGCGTTTACAGCGATGCGTGCTCGTGGTGCTAAGGTTACAGACGTGGTTATAATCATTGTTGCAGCCGATGACAATGTGATGCCTCAAACTAAGGAAGCTATAAATCATGCTATGGCTGCTGGTGTGCCTATAGTGTTTGCTATAAATAAGGTAGATAAGCCTAATGCTAATCCAGACAAGATAAAAGAAGAACTTGCTGCCATGAACTATCTTGTAGAAGAGTGGGGTGGTAAGTATCAGTCTCAAGATATTTCAGCTAAGACTGGTCTTGGAGTAAAAGACCTTTTGGAAAAAGTTCTTTTGGAAGCTGAAATGCTTGACCTTAAGGCTAATCCTAATCGTAAGGCCACAGGTTCTATCATAGAGTCTTCTCTTGATAAGGGACGTGGATATGTTGCTACAGTACTTGTGTCTAACGGTACTCTACGTGTTGGTGATATTGTTCTTGCCGGTACTTCGTATGGTAAGGTTAAGGCTATGTTTAATGAACGTAACCAACGCCTTAAAGAGGCAGGTCCTGCCGAACCGGTCTTGATTCTTGGTCTTAACGGTGCTCCTGCAGCAGGTGATACTTTCCATGTGTTTGATACTGACCAGGAAGCGCGTGAAATAGCCAATAAGCGTGAACAACTTGCTCGTGAACAGGGACTTCGTACTCAGAAGATGCTTACTCTTGATGAAGTTGGTCGCCGTCTTGCTCTTGGTGACTTCCATGAACTTAATGTTATTGTCAAGGGTGACGTGGACGGTTCTGTAGAGGCCTTGAGCGACTCTCTTATCAAGCTTTCTACCGAACAGATTCAGGTTAATGTAATACATAAGGGAGTAGGTCAGATTTCTGAATCAGATGTTTCTCTTGCCGCTGCATCTGATGCAATTATTGTAGGGTTCCAGGTTCGTCCGTCAGGTAGTGCCGCTAAATTGGCAGAGCAGGAAGGTGTTGACATCCGTAAATACTCTATTATATATGATGCCATAGAAGAAGTCAAGTCGGCTATGGAAGGTATGCTTGCTCCTACATTGAAGGAACAGGTTACTGCTAATATCGAAGTCAGAGAGGTCTTCAATATAAGTAAGGTTGGACAGGTTGCAGGTGCTATGGTTAAGTCGGGTAAAGTTAAGCGTAGCGACAAGGCTCGTCTTATACGTGATGGTATCGTAGTATTCTCTGGTTCTATCAATGCCTTGAAACGCTTCAAGGATGATGTGAAGGAAGTTGGTACTAACTTTGAGTGTGGTATCAGCCTTACTAATTGTAACGACCTTAAGGTTGGTGATATAATCGAGACTTACGAAGAAATAGAAGTTAAGCAGACTTTGTAAAAATGATTATAAAACTTTCATGCTGAGTTGCAATGTCACAGGGATTCAGCTTGTGCTTTAGCCTATGCTTGAGGATGATGTGAGTTTTAAGTTTCCCGATATTGGGGGAAACTTATTATATTCTCGGTTTAAATACACGGCTCTTGTCTGTAAGTCCTGTTTCATTGTAAAATGAAAGGTTAAAAATTAAAGAGTGAAGAGTGAAGACTCAGAAAATTCTTCATTCCTCACTCTTCGTTTTTTTTCTACTCAGATAATTGAAGATAAGTTATCTAAAAAAGTGATTATACATGACACTGATTGATTGGATAATAGTTGCAATATTGATAATAGGTGGTGTTTTGGGTTTTGCAAAAGGAGCTGTGAAACAGATTGCGGCTATTGTAGGAATTGTAGCAGGACTTTTGGTAGCACGTGCATTATTTTCACAGGTAGGTGAGAAATTGTCGGCTGAATTTAATACATCTTTGTCTACATCTCAGGTTATAGCATTCTTTATGATATGGATAATTGTTCCTCTTATATTGTATTTTTTGGCTTCCATGCTTACCAAAGTGCTTGAAATAGTACATTTGGGGATAGTAAACAGATTGTCTGGAGCTATATTGGGAGCAGTGAAATATGCATTCCTAGTCAGCTTGATAGTTAATTTTATTGAGTTTATAGATAGTGAAAATGAATTAATAAGCCGAACCGTAAAACAATCTTCTTTGTTATACTATCCAGTAGTGGAGATTTCTGCTACATTTGTGCCAAGCATAAAGGAGGCTATAAAAGACTTTAAAGATGAAGTTCCTTCGGTTATAGTATATAGAATATAATATTTTAAAGACATGAAAATGGCAAAAAGGCATTTATTCAGGTATGCGGTTTTGTTGATAAGGCTTTTAAGTAAAAGTATGAAGACTTCAAATCCGGAAAATGTCATTTATGCAGTTTGCCTGAGAGTAATATAAAACATAAAATAAGAAATCAATATATAAGTATGCAAGAAGAACCCAATAAATATGTAAAAGAATTGACTCAGGAGAAGTACAAATATGGCTTCACTACTGATGTTCACACTGATATCATAGAAAAGGGGCTTAATGAAGATGTTGTAAGACTGATTTCTGAGAGAAAAGGAGAACCGGAATGGCTTCTCGAATTTCGTCTCAAGGCTTATCGCTACTGGCTTACATTGGAGATGCCTACATGGGCACATCTTGATATTCCCGAAATTGATTATCAGAATATATCTTATTATGCGGATCCAACTAAAAAGAAAGAAGGACCAAAGAGCCTTGATGAAGTTGATCCGGAACTGCTCAAGACTTTCAACAAGCTTGGAATTCCGCTTGAGGAACAGATGGCTTTGAGTGGAATGGCTGTTGATGCTGTAATGGATTCCGTTTCCGTAAAAACTACTTTCAAGGAGACTCTTATGGAGAAAGGCATTATATTCTGTTCAATGAGCGAGGCTGTGCGAGAACATCCAGACTTGGTGAAGAAATATCTTGGTTCCGTAGTAGGTTATCGGGATAATTTCTTTGCAGCATTGAATACGGCAGTCTTTAGCGACGGATCTTTTGTATATATTCCGAAAGGAGTAAGATGCCCTATGGAGTTGTCTACCTATTTCCGTATAAACGCAGCCAGTACAGGACAGTTTGAACGCACCTTGATAGTAGCCGAGGATGACAGTTATGTGTCTTATCTGGAAGGATGTACTGCCCCTATGCGCGATGAAAACCAGCTTCATGCTGCAATTGTTGAGATAGTTGTAATGAACCGTGCTGAGGTGAAGTATTCTACTGTACAGAACTGGTATCCGGGAGATGCAGAAGGAAAAGGAGGTATATATAACTTTGTAACAAAGCGAGGAATATGTAAGGGAGTAGACAGTAAGTTGTCATGGACTCAGGTTGAGACAGGTTCTGCTATAACATGGAAATATCCTAGCTGTATTCTTGCCGGTGACAATTCTACTGCAGAGTTTTATTCTGTAGCAGTAACCAATAACTATCAACAGGCAGATACAGGAACAAAGATGATTCACTTAGGTAAAAATACCAGCTCTACTATAGTAAGTAAGGGTATAAGTGCAGGAAAAAGTCAGAACTCATATCGTGGACTTGTAAGGGTTGCTGAGAAGGCAGAAAATGCCCGAAACTACAGCCAGTGCGATTCTCTTCTGCTTGGAAGTAAATGTGGTGCACATACATTCCCGTATATGGATATACACAATGAATCTGCGGTGGTGGAACACGAAGCTACTACATCAAAGATATCCGAAGACCAGTTGTTCTACTGTAATCAAAGAGGTATTAGTACTGAAGACGCTATAGGACTTATAGTAAACGGATATGCAAAAGAAGTTATCAACAAACTTCCTATGGAATTTGCTGTTGAGGCCCAAAAGCTTCTCTCTATTTCTTTGGAAGGTAGTGTAGGATAAAAATAGATATTTATAAAGATGTTAGAAATAAAAGATTTACATGCCAATATCAATGGCAAAGAAATATTGAAGGGTATCAACCTTTCTGTAAAGCCGGGAGAAGTTCATGCGATAATGGGACCTAACGGCTCTGGTAAGAGTACATTGAGCAATGTTTTAGTAGGACATCCAGCATATGAAGTAACAAAGGGTTCGGTTACATTCGACGACAAGGACCTTTTGTCATTGAATCCTGAAGATAGAAGTCATGAAGGACTATTCCTTTCATTCCAGTATCCAGTTGAAATTCCAGGAGTAAGTATGGTTAACTTCATGCGTGCGGCAGTAAACGAGCAACGCAAATATAAAGGCCTTCCTGTTCTTTCGGCAAGTGAATTCCTTAAATTGATGCGTCAGAAACGTGAAATTGTAGAACTAGACAGCAAACTGGCCAACCGTTCTGTAAACGAGGGCTTCTCGGGCGGTGAAAAGAAACGTAACGAAATATTCCAGATGGCAATGCTTGAACCTAAGTTGAGTATACTTGACGAAACAGACTCAGGATTGGATATTGATGCATTGCGTATTGTGGCAGAAGGAGTTAACAAACTTAAGACTCCCGAAACAAGCTGTATCGTGATAACTCACTATCAGAGACTTCTGGACTACATCAAACCTGATATAGTACATGTACTTTACAAGGGAAAAATAGTAAAGACAGCAGGTCCTGAATTGGCTTTGGAACTTGAAGAAAAGGGTTATGATTGGATAAAGAAAGAATTAGGAGAATAATCAATGAAAGCAGAACAGCAATATATAGACCTTTTCAACCAATGTGAAGCCATGATATGCGCTCATAGTGTCGATGCTCTTAATGCACCGCGTACAAAGGCTTTTGCTCATTTCGAGCAGACTGGCTTTCCTTCAAAAAAGGTTGAAAAGTACAGATATACGGATGTTTCAAAGTATTTCGCACCAGATTATGGTCTTAATCTGAAACGTCTGGATATACCTGTAAATCCGTATGAGGTTTTCAAATGTGACGTGCCTAATATGAGCACTTCACTTTATTTCGTGGTGAACGATTCGTTTGATACACATGACAATCCGTCTGCACAACTTCCTGAAGGAGTCATTTTTTGTAGTTTGAAGGAAGCAGCACAACAGCATGCCGAACTGGTGAAGAAATATTATGCAACTCTTGCTGATACATCAAAGGATTCTATTACTGCATTCAATACTATGTTTGCTCAAGATGGAGTATTCATGTATGTACCTAAGAATATCATAATAGATAAGCCTATACAGCTTATCAACATTCTTCGTGCGGATGTAGACTTTATGGTAAACCGCCGTGTACTCATTGTTCTCGAAGAGGGAGCACAGGCAAAGCTGCTTGTTTGCGACCATGCCATGGATGAAGTAAATTTTCTTTCTACTCAGGTGATAGAAGTGTTTGTAGGCGACAATGCTTGCTTCGATCTCTACGAACTGGAAGAAACTCACGAGTCTACTATACGCTACAGCAATCTGTATGTAAAGCAGCAGGCAAACAGTAATGTGCTTCTCAATGGTATAACTCTTCGTAATGGAACAACACGTAACACTACAGAAGTTTCGTTGGAAGGACGTGGTGCTGAAATCAATCTTTGTGGTATGACAATTGCCGATAAAGACGAACATGTAGACTATAATACATTTATAGAACACAAAGTGTCTGACTGTACAAGCAATGAATTGTTCAAATATGTTCTTGATGAACAGGCTGTAGGAGCATTCTCGGGTAAAGTGCTTGTCAGAGAAGGTGCTCAGCGTACCAATTCGCAGCAGACAAACAGCAATATCTGCGTAACCCGTGAAGCGCGTATGTATACACAGCCTCAGCTGGAGATATATGCAGACGATGTGAAGTGTTCGCATGGAGCTACTGTAGGCCAGCTTGACGAAAAAGCGCTTTTCTATATGCAGCAAAGAGGTATCAGCCTTAAAGAAGCAAGACTTCTTCTTATGTTTGCTTTCGTTAATGAAGTGATAGACAAGATTCGTATGGAAGCATTGAAAGACCGTTTGCATCTGCTCGTCGAGAAGCGTTTCCGTGGCGAGCTGAACAAATGTCAGGGATGTGCAATTTGCGGTAAATAAATTGATATGTACGATATAAATAAAATAAGAGAAGATTTTCCTATATTGTTGCGCACTGTATATGGAAAGCCGTTGATATATCTTGATAATGGAGCTACCACACAGAAACCTAAATGTGTGGTAGACTCTATTGTCAATGAATATTACTCTGTCAATTCAAACGTACACCGTGGCGTACATTTCCTTTCACAACAGGCTACGAACCTTCATGAAGCATCTCGTGAAACGGTGCGTAAGTTTATAAATGCCCGTAGCACTTCTGAGATAATATTCACCCGTGGCACTACCGAGAGTATAAATCTTGTAGCTTCATCGTTTACTGATGCGTTTATGAAAGAGGGCGATGAGGTGATAATATCGGTAATGGAACATCATAGCAATATAGTCTCCTGGCAGTTGCAGGCCGAAAAGAAAGGAATTGTATTGAAGGTAATTCCTATGAACGACAAGGGTGAACTGCTTCTTGACGAATACGAGAAGTTGTTTACGGACAAGACAAGACTAGTATCTGTGGCGCACGTATCAAATGTGCTTGGTACAATTAATCCAGTAAAGAGAATAATAGAGACTGCCCATGCCCACGGAGCATATGCGCTTATAGATGGAGCGCAGAGTATTCCTCATATGAAGGTGGATGTTCAGGAACTTGATGCCGATTTTTATGTATTCAGTGCCCATAAGATTTATGGTCCTACAGGTATAGGTGTGTTATACGGCAAGGAAGAACTTCTTGAAAAACTTCCTCCATATCAGGGAGGGGGAGAGATGATACAAAATGTAAGTTTCGAGAAAACAACATTCAACGAACTTCCATTCAAGTTTGAGGCAGGTACTCCTGACTATATAGGAACTACCGCTTTTGCATGTGCTTTGGATTATGTTTCGGCTATAGGTATGGATAATATAGCAGCTCATGAGCATGAACTGATAGTCTATGCAACGCAGAGACTAAAAGAAATTCCAGGTATGAGAATCTTCGGTGAGGCCGAAAATAAGGGTGGAGTCATATCATTCCTTGTTGGAGACATTCATCATTTTGATATGGGGACTCTTCTCGACCGTCTTGGCATTGCTGTGCGTACTGGACATCATTGTGCCGAGCCTCTTATGCATCGTCTTGGCATAGAAGGTACGGTAAGAGCTACGTTTGGTCTGTATACCACACGTGAAGAAATTGATGCACTGTTATCAGGCATTGATAGAGTAAGAAAAATGTTTTAAATTATATTTTAGATCATAGACAGCACAATAGATGTTGTCTATGGTCGTTTTTTTTTTTTGATATTAACCAATTATTTATGAAGAAAAGCATGTTGTTAACAATGGCTGTGATAGCATCATCACAGATGAATGTCATGGCTGGAGCAATCACACCAAGCTGGTTGCGATATTCTTCCATCTCGCCCGATGGAACTCAGATTGCATTTGCATATTGTGGAGATATTTATACAGTTCCGGTAGGGGGAGGAGAAGCACGGCAGATAACTGCCAATGCCGCATATGATTATTCGCCAGTGTGGAGTCCAGATGGAAAGTATATAGCATTTGCCAGCGACAGAGAAGGAAGTAAGGATATCTTCGTGACTTCCACCAATGGAGGTTCGCCAAGACGACTTACTACAAATTCTGGAAGTGAAGTTCCTGTTGCATTTCTCGACAATGAAAATATTCTTTTCACATCTGCGGGAACACCTTCACCTGAAAATATGCAGTTCCCTTCAGGAATATTTCCACATATATATAAGGTAAGCCTAAATGGTGGACGTCCTGAAGTATATTCAGAGTGGTCTATGGGCAATCCTTCGGTAGGAAAGAAAGGAGTGCTTTATGAAGATATAAAAGGTTACGAAGACTATTGGCGCAAGCATCAGACTTCGAGTATAGCTAAAGATATATGGATGTTTGACGGCAAGGAATACAAGAAACTTACAGACTTTAAAGGTGAAGACCGTAATCCTGTATGGTCGTCAGACGAATCGTCTTTCTATTATCTCAGCGAAAGAAACGGGTCGTTTAATGTGTATTGCAGAAATCTTGCAGATGGAAAGGATACTCAGATAACCTTCCATAAGACACATCCTGTACGTTTCCTCAGCATCTCCGACAAAGGTACTCTGTGTTATTGTTATGATGGTGATATATATACCGTAACTCCTGGTGTTAAGCCTTCCAAACTAAAACTGACAGTGACAACCGATGATATGGCACGTAAGGTAGTGAGAAGCATCAGTTCGTATGGAGCTTCGCAGGTATCTGTTTCTCCCGAAGGAAAGGAAGTGGCATTCATTATGAACGGTGACGTGTATGTGACATCGTCGGACTATACTACTACAAAGCAGATAACAGATACTCCAGAACGAGAACGTACGGTAGATTTTGCTCCAGACGGCCGTTCGTTGGTATATGCTTCTGAACGTGACGGAAAGTGGCAGATTTATCAAGCTACTATTGCCGACAAGGAAGACAAGAATTTTACATACTGTAAAAAAGTGAAAGAAGAGCGTCTTACAGACGGCAAGTATACCTCATTCCAACCAGAGTATAATCCTAAGGGAAAAGAAGTTGCATTTCTGAAAAACAGAACAGAACTTTGTGTCATTGACTTGAAATCGCACAAGGTACGCACTGTTATGGATGGAAAGTATCAGTATTCGTATACAGACGGTGATCAGACGTTTTCATGGAGTCCCGATGGCAAATGGCTATTGTCGGAATATATAGGTACAGGCGGATGGAATAACAAGGATATAGCTTTGGTCAAGGCAGACGGATCTGGCGAAATACACAATGTTACTAATAGCGGATATTCCGAGGGAAATCCACGTTGGGTATTGGATGGAAAAGCTATGATATTCCAAAGCGATCGTGCCGGTTATCGTAGCCATGGTTCGTGGGGTTCCGAAAGTGATGTGTATATCACATTCTTCGACCGTGATGCATACGACCGTTTTCGCATGAACAAAGAAGATCTTGCCTTGCTGGAAGAAAAAGAAAAGGCAGAGAAAGAAGAAAAGGCAAAATCGGAGGCTAAGAACGACGACAAGAAAAAGAAAAAAGATAAAAAAACTGATTCGAAAGACGGTAAAGACAAGAAAGATGAAGATAAGTCAGAAGATTTGAAATTCGACTTGTCGAGTCTTCAGGAATGGACGATGAGGCTTACTCCTTATTCAGCATCTATAGGTGATGCCGTATTGAACAAGAAAGGAGACAAGCTGTATTATGTAGCTCCTCACGAAGGGAAACCTGCACTTTGGGAACAGAACTTGAAGGAACATTCAAACAAACTCAAGATGCAGGGCATGAGCTGGGCTTATCTTGATTTGTCGAAAGATACAGAGAGTGCATACTTTACGGCAGGAGGTCAAATCAAGAAACTAAAATTCAGTGAAGGCTCTGTTAGCGGTATATCTTTTGAAACATTCCGCACTGAGCGGCCTGAAGAGCTGAGAGCTTATCTGTTTGACCATATCTGGAACCAGACAAAAGAGAAACTATATGATCCGGGTATGAACGGAACTGACTGGAATCTTATGTATAAGGAATATGCTAAATTCCTTCCTCATTTGGCAAACAACTACGACTTTGCAGAGATGGCCAGTGAGATGCTTGGTGAACTGAACGTATCGCACACCGGATGCCGTTTCGGTGGAGGAAGTGCATCTCTTCCAGTTGCATCGCTTGCTGTATTCTACGACAGAGACTATAAAGGTGACGGACTGAAGATAAAGGAACTGATAAAGGGAAGCCCTCTTGAATCAAGTAAGGACAAGATAACTTCGGGATGTATCATAACTGCTATAGACGGAATAGAGATAAAGGCAGGAATGGATTATAACTATCTGCTTGAGGGTAAGGCAGGGAAATATACTCGACTTACCGTGAAGGATGGAAAGAAAGAGTTTATAGCAACAGTGAAACCTGTATCTTCTGGAACAGAATTGGAGTTGCTCTATAAGCGATGGGTGAAACGCAATAAGGAGATGGTAGACAAACTTTCGGCGGGACGATTGGCTTACGTGCATATCAAGGCCATGGATGCAGGAAGTTTTCACGAACTTTATCGTGTGCTTCTGAATGATGAAAACCGCAAGAAAGAGGCTGTGATAGTAGATACACGCCATAATGGAGGTGGATGGCTTCATGATGATGTATGTTTGTTGTTAAGCGGAAAGAAAGTGATGGAATTCCGTCCGCGCGGACAATTTATAGGTAATGATCCGTTCGACCGATGGACCAAGCCTTCGTGTATGCTTATCTGTGAGGACAATTACTCGAATGCTCACGGCACACCATGGTATTACAAGGAACTCGGATTAGGAAAGCTTGTGGGAACTCCTGTTCCAGGAACCATGACAGCCGTATGGTGGGAAGGTTTAGAAGGAGGACTTGTGTTTGGTATTCCTCAGGTAGGAGCATACGACAACAAGAACCGTGTATTGGAAAACATGCAGCTTGAAGCAGATGTTCCTGTCTACAATAAGCCCGAAGATATGCTTAAAGGCCGCGATACTCAGTTGGAAGCAGCGGTTAATGAACTTCTTGGGAAATAGGATTCTATAGAAATAGTATTTTTAAAAGTTAAGATAATAAATGCTTTGGAGACGGTATGACAAGTAGCGTCTCCAGACATTTAAATTGAATTTTTTATTATGAATTTAGCACATCTTTTTCTGAAAACGTCACTTTGTGTCGTTGGGGTATCGGCTTGTTTGGAAATCTCTGCACAGGTAGACTTGGTAAAAAAACGGAAAATCGTCTTCACGTATTGTCTTACAGGATGAATCAAGTGAGAGTAGGATAGCGGCTGATATTCTATAGCAGTTTGTAATTAAAAATAGTTTCACAACGAATTGATTCCATCTTCAAGGCCAATCCTGACCAGAAGTTGATTTGTGTGAGCCAGAATGACGGAAATTATACCAACTGTACTTGTCAGGAATGTAAGAAGATAGACGATGAAGAAGAAGCACTGTCAGGTTCGGTTATTCATTTCCTTAACAAGCAGGTCGACCGCTTTCCTGACAAGGAATTTGCCACATTGGCATATCTTTATACAATGAATCCTCCCAAACACGTAAAGCCTCGTCCTAATGTGACGGTGATGCTTTGCGATATAGATTGTGAGCGTGAGGGCCGTTGGTGGAAAATGCCAGTGTAGAAGGATCCTTGTTGGGAAGCGGCCATCGTTTGTGGGTTTACGATTCACCGGTGTCTCATAAGCATGGTATGCTTCGTCCGCAGTTGATGCGTCGTTATGCACAACTGTTTGATGCAGCAGAGAATTCTGTAGCCAATGATGAACAACTGTTGGAGTGAGTGAAACATGCACGCCTGCCGTTATTGTATTCTGAACTTGAAATATTGCGTATCGAGCCAAAGAAAGACTTAAGGGAAGTGGCACGAAAGCTGGATTATTTCGAACAGGAGGCAAGGCATTTCAATAATCAGGTACTGAACGAGTTTTTCTACATCAGATAGGACAATGGATCTTATTTCCTCTTAGTGTTTCTTATAACTACATTATTGCATTGGGCAAGCAGATTTGTAGCTTTGTCTATAAGCGTCCTTTGATCTTCTTCTTCCCAACGTTTAAGATTTGGAAAGAATTGTTTCATTTGTTTTTTGACTTGCTCTGGAGTAAGATTCCACCCTGTTTCATTGTTTATTTGGTCTGTAAATATAGTGCAGAACTCAATCATTTGACTCATAGTGGAATCTTGTGTGAACTTACCTTTTTGATAGGGTGTTCAGTTGATTGTTCTTAAAAACATTCAAAAGAATACCTGATT
>JAHHQV010000049.1 GCA_020026175.1 Phocaeicola sp.
AAGTCTTCAATGCTAGTGACTGATTCCTTTCTTTTATGGGTTGTATAGCGTATTACCTCAAGTCGCTTTGTGGGGTAAGGGGAAGATATGCTTAAAAAAGTTCAAACAGACTCTCATGTTATATATGAATCGTTGAAATTCGAGTTTTTTACAAAATATCCATTTTATAACACGAGAGTCAAGATAATTTGCGGAATTTAGGATTAAAAAATAAGCGTATGAAAGTAGAAAAATTCAAGGTGTTGCTCTACCTGAAAAAGAGCGGTCTTGACAAATTCGGAAAGGCTCCGATAATGGGGCAAATAACAGTAAACAACACGATGGCATAATTCAGTTGTAAGCTGTCATGTACTCCGGAGTTATGGAATCCAAGAGAGAGCCGACTGAATGGAAAGAGTAAAGAAGCCGTTGATGTTAATGCAAAAATTGACCGGCTCTTGCTTTCGGTCAATTCTGCATTTGATTCACTTGTTAAACGTAAGATTGATTTTGACGCAACTGCTGTCAAAGAGTTTTTGCAGGGAAGTGTAGAAACCCAGATGACTCTGTTGTAATGGCTTGATATGCATATAGAGGATATGCGCTCAAGAATCGGTATTGATGTGGCGAAAAGCTCCATGTCAACATACATTTACACCCGCAGGTATCTTGGTGAATTTATTCAAAAACGCTTCAAGACAAGTGATGTTGCTTTTGGACAGTTGAATGAACACATCCCATGGGAGTTTCAAGATTATATACTGAAGGACAAAGGGCTTGCGGTAGATACGGCAAGACATTATCTGGCAACCCTGAAGAAAATCTGTCGGATGGCATTCAAGGGAGGACATGGTTAAAGTATCTGAGAAAGAAGAATGAGTATCTAGCCCGCATCAAATTGCTGCTGGAGGCTATCTCTCTTATAGAAAAATATCGTTCGGATGACAGGAAAGAGCTTTTCCCGATGATACACCATCCCAATAAAACACCGAAGAAAATGGACAAAACAGCCCAAAATCGCTATTATTTCCGGAGCAAGTCCGTTCAAGAAGGAAAAGTGATAGAAAACCTATTGGTTCTCCGTATAAACCGGAATATGCAGTTGTTTCTTATAGGCGTGTTGAAGAACAATACAAAGAAAATGAAAAGGACGCCCCAAACAATAAATTCGGAAACGTCCTTTCTTTATTATAAATATATAGGATGTCCAGTTTGATGTTCCAGCTTTTAGATCAAAATAGATATGATACAAGTTTCAAGGTGCTGATAATCATATCTCTTTAAAATATATTGACCTAATGAATTAGTAATACTTTTTTGTATGTTAAAATTGCACCTAGAACAACACTGTTCTAGTTTATAATCAATATATTAAGTTGTTAAAACAATATCGAAAACGAGAACGTAGAACTGGACACCCTAATAAATTTATCATTAGAAAAAGCTATCAAAAACTACCACCGCCCAAAGAGCGATAAAGCATAGTATGTATCTGACAATAAGCTATATTAACTTCTATTCTTTCCAACTCACAATCCAAGAATCTTTCATCAGCAGACAACACATCAAGATACCCTGCAAAACCAGTCTTGAACAACTCATTTGCATTGTATATTGAGCGATGATGAATCCTGCTTTCCTCTTCCTTCAAAGACTTGCGCAGACTCATCTGTTCGGATGAAGTGATAAGATTCAGAACCTCAATATAAGACCTCAGAGCAGTTTCATGATAGTCAAGAAGTGCTATTTTCTGTCTTCCCTTAGCCTCTTCCCACAAAGCCCTGATTTCATTTTTCTTGAATATCGGAGCAGTAATTCCAGCTGCAAGATTGTATACCATAGAAGCAGGAGAAGAGAACCATTTTTCTAAACTGAAAGCATTGAAGCCACTACTTCCACCTATTACCAGAGAAGGGAAGAAAGCCTTACGTGCAGCCGATGCATCAGACTTTGCAGCAAGAAGTTCAAGTTCAGCTGCCTTTACATCAGGTCTGTTTCTCAGAAGTTGGGCAGGGATACCAACTTCTACAGGAAAAGTATAGTCGCTGATTTTTTCAAATCTTGAACGCTTTATTTCAAACGGCATAGTTCCCAAAAGCAGGGCAAAAGCACGTTCAGTCTCAGCTATCTGCTGTTCGGTGTCAAGAAGCATTTCTTCAAGTTTCAGTCTGCGAGAGCGGAACTGATCGACAGACAAGCGCGATTCTTCTCCTTCATTCATAAGTTCTCCAGCCAATATATATGAATCAGCCGTCTTTCGTATATCTTCTTTCAATACACTTTGCTTCTTGTCCAGACCTACAAGTTTGTAATACATATCGGCCACCTCACAAATAAGCATAGTCTGAGCCAGTCTCTTTGCCTCCACCGACTTCATCCATCTAGAAACCGAAGCACGTTTCTTATCTGTCAGTTTTCCCCATATATCAGCTTCCCATTGGAAGTTCAATCCCAAGTTAAGGTTCTTGTAAGGGTCAGGAATATGCTTATCTTTAGCCAAGTCAGGAGTATTAGTAGTACCGTTTCCTACTCCATCCATAGTATATTCGCCAAATCTCTGCACACCTCCATCAATACCCAATGATACTTCAGGCAGAAGAGCCCCCTTCCCTATCCTCATCTGAGAACGGGCAATGGATACATTTTCTATTGTCTTCAGGAATGAATGATTATTAACCAAGGCAGAATCTATATATTCCACCAGCTGTTCATCAGGAAAGAACTCCTTCCACGAAAGTGATGCCATAGTTATAGTATCACCTTCTTCTTGAAAGGTTTCGGGAAGATCAATCTTTTCAGTGGAAGTCAATGACGGAGCTTTACAACCTCCTATAGCTAAAGCAGAAACTACTAAAGCAACGTATGTATATTTATTCTTCATCATCTATATAGCTAACTTTATTACGGTTGATATAAATAGAAAGAGATTCAAAAATCAAATACAGTCCCGGTACAAGGAAAATACCAACAAACGTACCTATAAACATACCGCCTGCAGCTGCCGTACCGATAGAGCGGTTACCCAAAGCACCTGCACCTGTAGCAAACACCAAAGGTATAAGACCACAGATAAAAGCAAACGATGTCATAAGGATAGGACGAAGTCGGCTTACCGCTCCCTTTACAGCAGCCTGGAAAGGAGTCTCTCCAGCAGCACGGAACTGATTTGCCATTTCTACTATAAGTATGGCGTTCTTACCCAAAAGACCTATAAGCATGACCAATGCCACCTGTGCGTAAATATTGTTTTCCAGGCCTACCATATGAAGGAAAAAGTAAGAGCCGAAAATACCTGCAGGCAAAGACAGGATAACAGAGAACGGAAGCAACAGACTTTCGTACTGTGCAGCAAGCAACAAATACACAAACAGCAGACAGATACCAAAAATCATGAATGTTTGTCCTCCTGAATCCTTTTCTTCTCTTGTCACACCAGACCACTCTACATCATATCCACGTGGAAGATACTCCTTGCATATTTCTTCTACAGCAGCAATAACCTCTCCCGAACTTACACCTCCTTCAGCTTCACCAGTTATAAGAGCCGAAGTAAACATATTATATCGTGTAATCTGACTTGGACCATAAATACGCTCCATAGTAAGGAAGTTGGAATAAGGCACAACATTTCCGTCGTTGTTCTTTGCATAAAACTTATACAAGTCGTCAGGATTCATACGATACTCAGGAAAAGCCTGTATCATAACCTTATACATCTGTCCGAAACGAATAAAGTTTGATGAATAGAAACTACCAATATAAGCCTGAAGTGTCTCCATTGACTTATTAAGGTCTACACCCAGTTTTGCAGCCTTTGCCAAATCAACCTTCAACAAATACTGAGGGAAATTAGGATTAAATCCAGAAGTCACCCCCTGAAGACGCGGATCGTTGTTAAGTTTTTCCACCAGGCCGTTAGCTATTTCGGCAAATTCGTGGAAGTCACCAGCAGTCTTATCCTGCAGACGAAGTTCAAAACCACTGGCATTACCAAATCCCGGTACAGACGGTGGCAAGAAGAACTGGATTTCAGCATCTTTTATATGAGATACTCTATCCTCATATGTTTTTATAAGTTCATTTACAGATTTATCACGTTCGCTCCAAGGCTTTAAGTTTATCATACCCATACCATAACTTGCACCTTCTGTTTCTGTCATAAGACTATACCCTGCCAAAGTTGAAATGTTTTCTATTTCCTCTAATGGCAATAAGGCAGCCTGAATCTGGCTCAAGGCCTTTTCACTACGTTCTACAGTTGCCCCTGGAGGCGCATCTACATTGATGTATATCATACCCTGGTCTTCGTTAGGAATAAATCCTGTAGGCAATACAAGATTGATACCATAAGTACCCAGAATAAAAGCAAGCAAAGTTAAATAAGTAAATGTACGTCTGCTCAAAAACTTGGATAGTCCAAGATTATAACGGTTCTCAAACTTTTCGTATCTAGAGTTGAAACCATCGAAGAATTTCTTTACTACCGACAATTTCTTGCCTCCTTCTCCTGCGGGGCGCAACAACATGGCACAAAGAGCCGGTGACAAAGTCAAGGCATTTATACCAGAAATAACGATGGCAACGGCAAGTGTCAACGAGAACTGACGATAGAATATACCCACAGTTCCTTCCATAAATCCTACAGGCACAAACACGGCCGACATCACCAATGTTATAGCTACAATAGCACCACCAATCTCCTTCATGGCTGCAACAGAAGCCTTGTATGGCGACAAATGATTGTCGTGCATCTTCACATGCACAGCTTCAACCACCACTATGGCATTATCCACCACAATACCTATGGCAAGCACTAGAGCAAACAACGTAAGCATGTTGATAGAGAAGCCAAGCATCTGCATAAAGAAGAATGTACCCACAAGAGACACAGGAACTGCTATTGCAGGGATAAGCGTAGAACGGAAATCCTGAAGGAAAATATATACCACTATAAACACAAGCAAGAAAGCCTCTACAAGAGTCTGCAATACAGATGCAATAGAAGCATCAAGAAAGCGCGATACATCGTATGCGATATTATAGTCCATACCAGGAGCAAAACTGTTTTCCTTGATTTCAGCCATACGGGTCTTGATGTTCTGTATCACCTCACTGGCATTCGAACCTGGACGCTGCTTTATCATGATTGAAGCAGAAGGACGTCCGTCAGTCATGGAAATCATATTATAATCTTCCGAGTCAAACTCGATAGTAGCCACGTCCTTCAATTTCAGCAAAGAACCGTCGGGCATTGCCTTGAGTACAATTTCTCCATATTCTTCGGGTGTACTGAACTTACCGGTATACTGCAACACATACTGCAACTGCTGAGGGAGCCTGTCAGAACCAATACCTGTTTTACCAGGAGCAGCCTCAATATTCTGACAACGAATTGCATCGGTTACATCCTGAGGCACCATATTATATGCTGCCAGACGGCTAGGATTAAGCCATACACGCATAGCATAGTCACGGCTACCCATAATTTCCACCAAACCGACTCCGTCTATTCGTTTCAGCTCACGCAGGATATTGATATCGGCAAAGTTATAAACGAACTTTTCGGTATGTGTAGTGTCCGAACTGAAAATATTCAGATACATCAACATACTGTTCACTTCCTTTTCCGTCACAACTCCAGCACGAATCACCTCTTCAGGCAACTCGTCAAGAACCGTTGTCACACGGTTCTGCACGTTCACTGCAGCCACATCAGGATCGGTACCAACCTTAAAGTATACCGTAGTCAGCGACATACCATCATTGGTACACACAGTTGTCATATATGTCATACCCGATACACCATTAATAGCACGTTCAAGCGGTGTAGCCACGGTTTTTGTCATAACATCGGCACTCGCACCTGTATATCTTGCAGTAACCGTTACAGACGGCGGAACGATGTCAGGATATTGAGTGATAGGTAAAGATACAATGGCCAATACTCCCAAACATACGATAATAACAGATATTACCGCAGAAAGTATAGGTCGTCTGATAAATAATTTAAACATAGGCTTAGATATTATTCTACATTATCCATATGAAGTTCTTTTCTCACATCTGCAAACGGAATTTCCTTTGTCTTTATTTCCAATCCGTCCTTTATCATCTGCACACCTTCGTACACTATCTGTGAATTAGGAGTCAAATCTTCTGTTATATAATAATTATGATAACGTTCTATCGGATTGAAACTTCTTACCCTTGCAGTACCAGTACTGTCTACAAGATATACATAAGTAAAGTCCTGTATTTCGAAAGTAGATTTCTGTGGAACCAAATAGATGTTCTCCATTTTTGTCATCAGACGTATTTTTCCTGTCACACCATGTTTCAAGAGTCCTTCCGGATTAGGGAAACGTACACGGAATGCAATGGAACCAGTACCACGTTCAAAATCTCCTTCTACTGTTTCAATTACACCCTTGTGCGAGTATATTGTACCGTCGGCCAATACAAGTTCCACATCAGCCTTAGATCTGATATCCGTTCCTTGCAACTGTGCACGTCTGATTCTAAGATATTCGCTTTCATTCACTTTATAATAAGCAAATATTTCTGAAATATCACTCACCGTTGTAAGCAGGCTTTCCGGACTTACCAAGCTACCCACCTTATAAGGGATTCGGTCTACATATCCAGTAAAAGGCGATGTGATTGTAGTATATTTCAAGTCCATCTGCGCTCTTTGCATTTGCGCTCTTGCCTGTTCCACTTTCATACGGGCTACTTCACGTTCGCGCTTAGCCTGTTCCAAACGGATAGAAGAATATATCTGTTTGTTCACAAGACGTTCTATACGTTCCATTTCATAATTAGACATCTCAAGCTCAGCCTGTGTTTGTTTGTAGTTTGCTTCTGCTTCCTTGACAGCCTCAGCATAATTTTCCGAACTGAGTTTAAACATAGGCTGGCCTTTTGTTATAAGTTCACCTTCGTCTACAAGAACTTCCTTAACGTATCCTTCCACTTTAGGCTTTATTTCAACAAACTGAATAGCCTGGATATCTGCTACATAAGAGCGTGGAAATTCTACTGTTGTAGGTTCCAGTACAGTTACAGGAATAGTTTCGTCACTATCAACATATCTTTTGCCTGAATCTTGGCATGCAGATATTGCTCCAGCCAATAATGGCAAGAGAGCAACCTTCTGAATAAAAATTTTCATAAGATTAAGAAATATTTTTTAAGAATCTATGTGTTTTTTTTAGTTTATAATAAAACAGTCATGACAAAAAATGAAATTAGACTTAATCATGACAATATCAACGAATAAACAAAAGGTTATATTATTAAATAAGCAAAGACCTGAATCGTAAATACGACTCCTGCTCACAAAAGTATCTTACACCTGCAATAAAGTGCTGTCGCTCATTGTCAATGCTGATTATAAACGGCAACAACAATGATACTACAAGCGAAATACATATAAAATCTGAAAAGAATTTTCTGGAAGTCCTTTTATAGATAGGGTCAGACCACTCCGAAAACATTCCATAAGACTCTGATATGGTTGTTTCATCTTCCAATGTCAGAACAGAAGTCTCCACATCCGATTGACGATATGTGTTCAATAGGTCATATCCATATATGTCGAACTGCATGAGGACAAACATCATCACACATATCAAACGAACCAAGATATTTCTTTTACCTATATTGCCTAACATTCTTTTTCTAACATTTACACAAAAAACCTACACAAAGGTAACTCCGACGATTTAAGAAATAAAATAACCATACACCCATTTACAAAGTTTTAACAATTACATAGTGTATATAGTATATATTTTACACAGAAGCAAGACAAATAAACTAGTTTTTCATAAAAACAAACCATTATAGTTATGCAAATCGATGAACCAAAACAAGCATAATACGTTTATTATATAATCAATGAAAAAGAAATACAAAAACATATACATGAAATGGAAGAACTTACACTCACAACCCCTACCCTACTGTTTTCGGCAGTATCACTTATACTTTTGGCATATACCAACCGTTTTCTCTCGTATGCCCAGTTAGTAAGAACATTAAAAGAACAATACATACAGAAACACTCTGATGTAACTGCCGCACAGATAGACAATCTCAGAAAAAGGCTATACCTCACACGCAGTATGCAAGTACTTGGCATTTCAAGCCTGTTTCTATGTGTCATCGCAATGTTCCTCATCTATATAGGTTTCCACAATACAGCCATATACGTGTTCGGTACAGCACTACTTTTGCTCATAGCCTCACTGGGAATCTCCATTTGGGAAATACACATATCAGTAAAGGCACTCGAAATTCACCTCAGAGATATGGAGAAATGACAATCCGTAGACACTTATACAAAAAAAATCCGAAGCCATATAAAAAGCTCCGGATTTTTTTCATTATAAAAACGTGTATTATCAATCGGCAATTACTGTAAACTCAGCACCGCCGGCAAAATCTGCACCATTCTGCGAATCAATTCCTGTAAAACGTATATATCGAGCCTTTACAGGTTTTTCCAGCAATACCTTCTTCAACTGATTGTTTTTGGAGAAAGTTCCTTTAGCTACTGGGTCTCCCCAATTCTCACCATCAACGCTCAGTTGCAGCGAATAATTCTTGATATTACCATTATTGCCTCCATCCTGACGCGGAAGATAAGTGAATCCTTTTATTGTCTTTATCTCACCTGCATCAAAATCTACCCAATGAGGATATTTAGCCACAGTCACAGAATACATTGTATGCCATGTAGTATTCACATCGCCATCTACCAGATTAGAAGCATCACCTTCGCCAGCCTCTTGACTTGAAGCATTTATCACAGTCAGTGGAACACTCTCCAGTTTCTTGTATGTCTCTGTTACAGAAACAGAAGGATTGCTCTTATAGAATGCAGTAACCACACCTCCGTCACGCAATTCAAACGGTCTGATATAAGGGTTCTTCTTCTTGCTGCCATTTACTGTATAGACAATGTCTACATTCTGTTTTGATGTCTCTATAGACACCATACCAGTGTTAGAGCGTGAAATAGACAATGGTACTTCTCCCGAAACAGAAACCTTTGAAGTCTGAATGAAATCACCATTCTTCACAGGACGGATAATGAAACTCAAAGAATGATTGCCAGCCTTAATACGGTCTTCGTCCAAAGGACCACCCTGTCCGCAACTGTTGCCGCCCAATCCGGTAACTCCCATATCCAGATGAAGATGTGTACCAGTAGACTTAGGCAACTGATAAGGATGCGGAGCCAATGTCATTTCAAGTGCCGACCAAGGCAAGGCAGAAGCAGACATTACCGTACCTGCCACAAACTGAACTCCATTGCCACTGCCGTCTGTCAATGCACACCAGCGTATTCCTTCACGATTACCCATACTCTGAGGCTTAGGGAAATTTACAAACTGGTCTTTTACGGTACTCTGATGCTGTTCGATGAAAGAACCTGTACATCTGTCGTTGTAATTATTCCAAGGACCACGACCATAATATGTATACTGGCTTAATCCTTCAGGCAACTGCATAGCATAACCAAGACGAGGAAGGACAACAGCAGGCTTGTTTGAGTTTACAGATGACTGCAATTCAACAGAACCATCAGGATATACAGTCCAAATCTGACTTGTAACAAACTTGAAATCATCATCTCCAAACGGTTTGTCTGTAAGTTCCTTCACAGAGTTCTTGCCAGAGTTTCCACCTTCCAGTTTTGCACCATTCGGAGCCTGCGACACAACAGTATACATCAACTGCACAGTATTATCTTTCTTATTCTTCTTGTTAATCCAGTTATAAGATGTAGCAGTATGCTTCAAGTTATGCAATCCATTTTCGAACCACTGTCCGTAAGCCCAGTTATCATTGTCTACCGGAGCACGAAGAGCGTCAATCTTAGGACCTTCTCCCTCACGTAAAATCTGCTTGCCGTTGTACACCAAGCTGAAGATAGTACCCTGTTTGTTGTCAAATTTCACAGTAAACCCATTACCAGATACAGTAGTAAATCCATCTTCTTCCACCACATCAGGTCTTGACATTTCGGCTGTGACTTCCGCCATTGCAGGCTTGCTATCAGCAGCCTTTACAAGAAGCTGTTCTTCCATCTGCACATATCCAGCCTTTGCCCAAGGCATATCATCGGCCAAAAGGAACTGTACCTTTACAAAATACTCACTTCCCTTTTCCAGCTCGTCATATTTATATGGAATACCATATACAGCTTTCTCACGAGGACCTACAATATTGCGTGGTGCCATGAAAGCATCACCTTCCTGCACTTTCACTCCATCCTTGTAAAGCGACCACACAAGTTTGAAACTATTCAAAGGAGTGAAATAATTCTTGTTGAATATCTCAATCTTTCCCTTAGTCATGTCAAGAGCCTTGACACCTACATTCTGATAAACCTTCTTTACTTCATAATAAGCAGGTTTAGGAGAATGGTCTGGAAATAAGATACCATTCATACAGAACATACCACTATTAGGCTTATCACCAAAGTCACCACCATACGCCCAGAAGCGGTCGCCGGTCTGACGGTCATAATAATACAAAGCCTGGTCTACCCAGTCCCAGATGGCAGCACCACAGAAGAAATTGGTAGATTCTATAGCATCCCAATAATCCTGAAGATTACCTACCGCATTACCCATAGAGTGTGCATACTCCGAAACATGGAAAGGATATTTAATTTTGTATTTACCTGTAACAGCCCCCTTCATCCATGCAATAGAAGGATACTGGTTAGAGCCCATGTCTACAATATCATTGTTGCGTTCATACTGCACCGGACGAGAAGAATCGAACGAGTGAATAGCATTATAAGCCGCAACAAAGTTCTTTCCAGGTCCTGCCTCATTTCCCAACGACCATATAACAATAGAAGGATGATTGATGTGCGAATGAGCCAATTCCATAACACGTGCCACATGAGCATCTTCAAACTCAGGAACATGCGACAAGGACTCTTTACCATAATAATACTGATGACTCTCTATATTAGCCTCATCTTCCAGATAAATACCATATTTGTCGCACAGATAATACCAATACGGTTCACATGAATAATGAGAATTACGTACATGATTAATATTACCACGTTTCATAATCATTATTTCCTCTTCCATCTGCTCGTGAGTAATGGCATTTCCCACAGAAGGATCTATTTCCTGACGGTTAACACCTTTCAGTTTTACAGTCTTGCCATTTACATAGTAATATCTGCCAGCCAGTCCAAATTCATCCTTATCGGCTGGAGTATCCTTGATTTCAACTTTACAGAAGCCCAATGCCGTAGAGAAAGATTCCACCACACGACCTTTCTTGTCCTTCAGTTCTCCCACTAGTGTATAGCGGTAAGGATATTCTGCCGACCATTTTTTAGGATTCTTCACATGTATAGTGGTAGTAGCAGTAGTGTTGTCTCCGTTTTCCAGAACAGGTATATCAGCAGTACCTTCAACACCTTCCACCAATACATTCTCGTCAGAATAAAGTTTGTTTGAATAAAGAGAATAAGACAATGTATATCCTTTTGCCTTTTTCTTGTTCAGGTTACGAATATCGGCTTCAACACGTATGGTTCCGTCAGCATAGTCAGCATCAAGGTCGGGACGTACACGCAAGTCGCGCACCTGCAATTTAGAAGTGGAAGTAAGAGACACACCACGGAATATACCCGGCAAGCGGAACATATCCTGTGCTTCAAGGAAAGAGCCGTCAGAATTACGGTAGACCTCTACAGCCACAATGTTTTCACCTTCCTTATTAAGATAAGGTGTGATATTGAAAGAAGAAGTATTACGTGAATTCTTGGAAAATCCCACATACTTACCATTTATCCAAAGATAAAAGAAAGACGATACACCGTCAAAGTTTATATACACCTCACGATTTTCCCAATTCTCTGGTATAGTAAAACTACGACGATAAGAGCCAACTTCGTTACGATGCTTGTAAGTAACCCAATCGGCAGGCGGTGTACGCATCACCCCACCCTTCCAGTCGTCTACAGCCACCTTATGCTGGAAAATAACGGGCTGATTGGCATAAATAGGAACACCATACTTCAAGTCTCCGTTTTTCTGGATACCTACAACATTCCATTGCATAGGAACAGTAACATCGTCCCATCCTGATACATCAAACTCAGACTTGAAGAAATCCACAGGACGCTCATCCGGATTTCCCACCCAGTTGAATTTCCAGTTTCCGTTCAGAGACTGAAAAAAACTACTATATTCAGGCAATACTCTACGTGCGCTTTCCTTATCAGAAAAAGCAAAGAACCAGCTATGTGGCTGTTCTTTATTCAAGGCCAACTTTTCGGGCGACTCCCACTCTTTTCCCATAGGAGCCTGCTGCATTTCATATGCAAATCCCTTCAATAATGCCTGTTGTGCATTGGCAGTCAAAACTCCGCCTAACAAACAAGCCCAAAAGAAACTTTGTCTCATTTTGCGTTAATAATTAGATTAGATTTATAATATTATTTGTGAGCAAATATAAGTATAATTTTATAAAAAAACAATCACTTCTGCCCAAAAGAAAGGTACATACAAGATAGCAACGTATCAATTCCTAAAGAAGAGAAAGGAAATATAGGTCTCGTAATAGAAGGCTACATAGAAGTACCTACCGATGAAATCTATACATTCTTCATCACTTCAAATGTTGTCCGGCGTTTTTTTATACCTCGATATAGTCTAACCAAATCAAAAATCGACTTCTATAGCAGCAGGATAAAGACGCATCGGATCAAAATATGCCACACAACTGTTCACCAGATGTTTAAGTTCCATCTTGACTTTACCATCAAACACTTCTTTCCCATTTACCGAAACAGAAACTTTCCTGTCAAAATCAATGAGTTCTTCATTAAGATATAAAAGAATTCTACCACCCGAAGCCGGAACGAATTTTTTGGAATATTTCAACTCTATGCCCCACTGAGGATCTTTCTCTAAAACAGTATATTCCACAAAATCAGCATTTATATCAATCTTGTTATCCTTTATATCAACAATATAGCGTGTTCTGTTATCATTGCCCGATTCGGGACGTTTCAATACATACAGATTGTAAAATCCATCTCTGTGTAGTCCATCCATTTCAAAATCTTCCCACACTACATGCTTTGGATAAGGATTTCTTTCATAATTACGCAACCAAGGAGTAGTGGGACTATAATCTATGCTATGTCCCCTATCTGGAATAAGCTCAATACGATGACTATAAGCCGAAGAATCTGAATGTTGCAGACTATCGTACACAGCCTTAGCATACGAAGTCAGTGTATTCCTATAAAATCCATCATCAAGATTTCCTGTAAGTAAAGAAAATCCAATGTTTCTGCAATTCTCTGCAGGAGCATTTCTCAAAGGCTCTCCTCCTGCCATCGGTCCAGCTGCTGCAAGATAATCTGCATAGAACGATGCAAGTCTCTGACTTCCATATCCGCCTTCAGAAATACCAAAGAAATATACCTTTTCAGGATTGACATATCCATTTACAAAAGCCTGACGCAACAAACGCTCCCAAGCAAACTGTTTAGCTTTCTGCCACCAGCGATAATATTTTCCAGTATTAGGAATCTGAGGGATAAAATACATAGAAGGAGAATCCTCAAATCTGTTACAAATCTTAAGTCCGGTAGCCCATTCCCTGTCCTTATTGCCAGAACCATGAATATACAGAAACAACGGATAACCTTCTGACGGCTTTTCTCCCTTACTTCCAAAATAATAATTCATAACAGCATTATTTTCCAGACTGTCAGGCAGATGCCAACTACTTTGCTGTGCTTCGGCAAGTGGAGAAAGTCTTATCAGCTTTTCCTCGTCAAAATTATTATTGGCTTCACACCATGCATCCCACACATTTTGTCTGTTTGACTTCAGCTTACTTATTTTTATTCTCTTTTTACTTTTAAAACAATCGTTACTGCCTTTCAAAGATTCTGTAAAAAAATTCACAAGACGTTCATTGTTCTCACTTACTTCGGCATTCATACCATTGGCAAAAAAAGCCGATAAAATAAAAAAGGAAATTTTTTTGTTCATCATAATATCTTAAATAATTTTCATCAGCAAAAGTAAATAAGATTTTTATATTTCCAACCAGTTTACTTACATTTCTTACATGACAAAAAGAAATCATATAGACGTATTACATATCAAAACAATCAATAAACAGCGTTTTTTCTATCTGTTCTCTCGGAATATTTTTATCAAAGAGAATGAATCGTTAATTACACTATTGATTATAGTTGACAATTTCACAATCTAACATACTGAAAAAGCTAAACCAACGATTGATTGTTAAAATTCACAAAACAGGAAAAACTTATTTTTCAATTAAAAAGCGCTTGGATATTTTAGTAAAAATGCCCTGACATTCTATCGAAAACGTCAAGGCGTTTTGTGTTTAAGCAAAAGCGTAACAAAAAATATACGTTTTGACTCTATATCCGCCAACAAAGATTGCTTGCCGCCGCTAACACTATGCAAACATTATGCAATTATTAATTACTTAAATACACTAAATCTTTTTCATTGGCAACATTTATATTTAAAATAAGAAGAAACAACTTCATTACACATTTAAAAGATCGTATAAAAATCTAAAATTCTCACACGACCTTCACTTCTTTACTGATTTTACGATTTTAGAGAGGTGAAATAATCATTCTGACAAACTGAATTAAATTTTGATTTCATACAAGCAACTTTATAAAAATATAGAAGACGGTTCTTATACTTCAAGAACATGTATTCCGCCAGCCTATCAAATTCTGTTATACCTGAACATGCTTCACCAACAAGACATGAATACTTTAGCTTTATCTATCACCAACAGGCATTATAACCTACAATATAGTCTTCCTTTCTTTACTGCTATTCTGTAAAAAAACAGTTTACAAAAAATCCAGTTCCAAAAGAGCAAGTATTAAATAAAAAAAGTTTAATTATCAATTATTTTTTCATCACTCTGAACTCACATTGCGATGTACCAAGGCTACCAGTTCCGTCAGTCCCCTCAATCACTCCTACGAATCCGGAATTGATGTCTGAGCAGAAGAATTCCACTTCCGCACATCCGTTTTCATCTGTAATTATGTCCGGTTTCCACATCAGGACGTTACGTGCATCTGGCATAGGCAGTAGCATGTCAGCTTCCGCAGGCTTATAGAACTCACGCTTGCCGTAGTAGCCCTTGGTTCTGAACAGATTGTTCATCCTCAGTAGTTCTTCTTCTGAATAAAAAGGAACTTGATATACAATACTTTGAACATCTGCCACACTGAAAGAAGCACCTGAAGTAGAAGTATCACCATTATATTTGAATTTAGCAATGGAATAGGTCTTACCAATGATTGGTTTCTTTCGACCTTTTGCCGGACAATGACCAAATTCATTATGGTGAGCATTGTAATCCATTCTATAGTTGATTAAATAATTACATGAAGTACATACATAAGCAGAATTTGTATTCATCTGCGCCAGACTGTCCAGTCTTCCCATCATCTTGTCCCTGAATACCCTTCCTTTCGTTCCTGTAACGGTCACCTCAGACAGAAGGATACTGCTGTCACGGCTTATGACGGAATTCTCAAACTCTTCAACTGACTTCACAAGATTCATGTCTTGAAATGCGGTATGGCATCTGAGATGGCTTCTCAGACTATCTGCAATCGGGAAGTCTGCCTTGAACGACACCTCCGGCTTGTACTCGTCCTTGTCAAGCATGGGTTTCAGATAGACATAGCCACCACGCAGGGCAAGCATCTGTTCGGTAGGGACTGCGAAGTTCCCCATCGAGTCTGTCATGACGAACTGTGTATCCGCATCCGGTCCGGACACCTGGAGAAGCTGCTGCACGTTTCCAACCTCATTGCGTTTCCTTTTCTTGCCTATGGTCTGTCTTCCTAAAATCTCGTCAGTCAGGAAAATGGCCGGTTCTTTGGTTTCATCAAAATTCTCCCATACGTACCTTCTCCAACCTTGGGTGAGCAGAAGAAGGTCAAGCGAACGGAGCCTGTCTTTGTTCCCGTCATTGAAGTAGTATGCAGGATTGTGTATGTTGCCCCTTATCTCGGAGGACAGCATGCAGTAGGAAAGCATGTTCTCGGGAACAGCCTCATTGATGTATGAGGCATCGAAGATACTCAGACCGAGGTGGGCCATGACTGGATTTCCGTTCTCATCCGATACACGGACCGAGACCTTGCCCTTCTCCCTTGTGGCGTATCTCTCCTTGTCGGTCTTTATCTCTATGTTCAGCTTTCTTTTGGGGTTGAGATAGACAAGGCGTTCTGCAACGGGAAGCCCATTATCATTGTAAAGCGTAAACTCAGATATACCCTGAAGAGGAAACTCGCTCACAGGAATCCTTACCTTAAGGATTTCATTCAGGGTTCCTTCGGCCATACAGTACTTTACGCCCCTCATCTTTCCCTCAAGACGTATCCGCTGCGGAGCTGCACCCTTATGTTGCGAAAGAAGGAACTCCATATACTCGTCGGTCTGCTTCCTTAAATGAAGTGAAAGACCGGAAGATTCAACATTTGGAAAATCATATTCAGTACCATCATCAAGGACTGCGGTATAACGTGAGCCCTTGTGGGGAAGAAGCATGAACATACCCATGCCGTCATGAAGAGACTCCAGACGTGCTATACGTCTGCCGTCCTCACGAAGCTCGCCTTTAACATCTGCGGGCATCCCTTTCTTGTCGGTGCCCTTGAAAGCCACCTTTGCCGCCACCCCGTCTATGAGACTGCCGCCCTCGGGAAAGAAGGACAGGCGGGACACTTTCCGTTCCGTTCCGCTGTCATTTGCATGTCCTTTGTCTGTTATGTTCTTTACGATGCGTATCACTTTCGGATGGTAAGGTCTCAATGTATCAGCCGTGAATGAACATTTGGTGTAGGCATGTATCCTGTAGTCTCCCGGTCTGAGGTTCTTGTCCAAATAGATATGCCCGTCCGATATGCCGGACTGTATGGGGTACTTTTCCTGCCATACGATGCTGTCACTGCCGTCAAGCACCTCAACGAACAGTGTTCTGCCTGCACCCGAGAGTGAAAGGGTGCTACGGTCGAACACATACGACTTGAACCACAGGTCTTCGCCCGTCTCGTAGATGCCCTTATCGGTCTGGAGATAGGTCAGCTCCTCTGTCCGGCTCTGGGAATGGATACCATGAAAGGAAACAAGAGGTAAAAGAAGCATCAAAGGCTTCAGAAGCATTATTTTATGTTTTAGTTCCATTATAATTTATTATTTAAATGACACTTTCAAACCTTACACATGGCTCGGTTATAAATAAAGTCAATGTTTCATCACTCTGAATTCACATTTTGCAGTTCCCAAGTTTCCCGTACCGTCTGTACCCTCAATTATACCCACAAATGCAGTGTTGATGTCTGAGCAGAAGAACTCCACCTCCGCGCATCCCTTCTCGTCCGTAATTATGTCGGGTTTCCACATCAGGACGTTGCGTGCATCGGGCATCGGCAGCAGCATGTCAGCTTCCTCAGGCTTATAGAACTCTCGCTTGCCGTAGTACCCCTTAACTCTCCAGATATTGTTCATTTCCATAAGTTCCTCTTCTGTGTAAAGCGGACCTTCATAAGTTACGAATCTACTGTCTATAGGTTTGAAAGTACCGTTCCCATAATATTCGGCTTTCATTATATGATATTTTTTCCCGATAACAGGCTTACTTTTCGGCTCACCATCATCAACAACATTGGGGCAATATCTGGAATCGTGATGATGTGTATATCCTTCCTTGTAGTTCTCCAGCCATCCGTGTGAGCAAACCCAAGGTCCGAAATCTTCTTGTGCCAGACTGTCCAGTCTGCCCATAAACTTGTCACGGAACACCCGCCCTTTGTTACCTTTGACTGTAACCTCTGACAATAAGATGCTGCTGTCCTTGCTTACAACAGGATAGTCCATCAATGATTGCCCCATATCCTCAGTCTCTTTAATGAAAGAAACATAATATCGGCATCCGGTTCTTATACTATCTGATGTCTTAAATGTTTCCTTGAAATATATAAAAGGTTTGAATTTATCTCTTTCAAGGAAAGACTTCACATAAATGTACCCTCCTCTAAGATGTTGCATCTGTTCTGTTGAAATGGAGAAATATCCTAAAGAGTCTGTAGAAACAAAAAAATTGTCATTATCAGGACCATAAACCTGTAGTATCTGTTCTGAGTTACCAATTTTGCCTTTCATATCCTTATTTCTTACCGTCTGTCTTCCTAAAATCTCGTCAGTCAGGAAAATGGCCGGCTCTTTGGTTTCATCAAAATTCTCCCATACGTACCTTCTCCAACCTTGGGTGAGCAGAAGAAGGTCAAGCGAACGGAGCCTGTCTTTGTTCCCGTCATTGAAGTAGTATGCAGGATTGTGTATGTTGCCCCTTATCTCGGAGGACAGCATGCAGTAGGAAAGCATGTTCTCGGGAACAGCCTCATTGATGTATGAGGCATCGAAGATACTCAGACCGAGGTGGGCCATGACTGGATTTCCGTTCTCATCCGATACACGGACCGAGACCTTGCCCTTCTCCCTTGTGGCGTATCTCTCCTTGTCGGTCTTTATCTCTATGTTCAGCTTTCTTTTGGGGTTGAGATAGACAAGGCGTTCTGCAACGGGAAGCCCATTATCATTGTAAAGCGTAAACTCAGATATACCCTGAAGAGGAAACTCGCTCACAGGAATCCTTACCTTAAGGATTTCATTCAGGGTTCCTTCGGCCATACAGTACTTTACGCCCCTCATCTTTCCCTCAAGACGTATCCGCTGCGGAGCTGCACCCTTATGTTGCGAAAGAAGGAACTCCATATACTCGTCGGTCTGCTTCCTTAAATGAAGTGAAAGACCGGAAGATTCAACATTTGGAAAATCATATTCAGTACCATCATCAAGGACTGCGGTATAACGTGAGCCCTTGTGGGGAAGAAGCATGAACATACCCATGCCGTCATGAAGAGACTCCAGACGTGCTATACGTCTGCCGTCCTCACGAAGCTCGCCTTTAACATCTGCGGGCATCCCTTTCTTGTCGGTGCCCTTGAAAGCCACCTTTGCCGCCACCCCGTCTATGAGACTGCCGCCCTCGGGAAAGAAGGACAGGCGGGACACTTTCCGTTCCGTTCCGCTGTCATTTGCATGTCCTTTGTCTGTTATGTTCTTTACGATGCGTATCACTTTCGGATGGTAAGGTCTCAATGTATCAGCCGTGAATGAACATTTGGTGTAGGCATGTATCCTGTAGTCTCCCGGTCTGAGGTTCTTGTCCAAATAGATATGCCCGTCCGATATGCCGGACTGTATGGGGTACTTTTCCTGCCATACGATGCTGTCACTGCCGTCAAGCACCTCAACGAACAGTGTTCTGCCTGCACCCGAGAGTGAAAGGGTGCTACGGTCGAACACATACGACTTGAACCACAGGTCTTCGCCCGTCTCGTAGATGCCCTTATCGGTCTGGAGATAGGTCAGCTCCTCTGTCCGGCTCTGGGAATGGATACCATGAAAGGAAACAAGAGGTAAAAGAAGCATCAAAGGCTTCAGAAGCATTATTTTATGTTTTAGTTCCATACCGATTATTTAAGTAAAAAGAGACCAAAGGTAAGATAATCATCGTCACTTATATCTGTTCCATTATATTCAATGTTCAGTCCCTCTTCAGTAACGAATGAGTTTGTCCAGTTCCATTGTTTCATTGTTCCTATCTCAGTTTCTCCAAGATATTTGAACTGTTCGTCCATGATAATAACAGCTAGAGTCTTGTCGTTCATTGATGTTTTAGATGTTGCAGAAGGTATGGCTTTCTGCAGATAACGGTAATATACCTTCCTGTATGGATCATGTAATATTCCGGCATACCAGTCCTGCTCAAGATAACAGGACATTATCTCTTCATTTTTCGGGTCCTTGTCCAGGCTACAGTCTATAGGAGCTATGGTTCCGGCCTCATTGCTTCCACCATATACGGCAGTCATCTCATTGCCATCCCAGTCGGCCGTGTAAAGATTATGCGAATTAGGGAAACTAAATATCAATTTCCCATCGGGTGAATAAGCAGGATATACCATCTGCATCAAATCACCGCCCCAATTGGCATTGTCACCAAACAACTCTTCAGGATAGGTGTGATAATAGGAAACATCATTGGTTAAAAGATTGACAGCAGTCATGAAACGGAACGAATCTCTTTTCTGCATAATCTTTGGGAATGGGGCGAAACCGGGAAGGATAAGATTGTTTTCCTTTATTGACATCGGGACTATTCCGGACAACATATATTGCGGGTGTGTTAAAGCCCATTCCTTGTCAGTCTTGTCAAGCAACTGGATTCTGTTGTGAACTTTTGCTGTACTGTCGGCTAAAACTATCTCAATCATCGGACGGTTCATGAGATAGATTGAATCAGGAGACTTAATGAAATATCCGCTTACACTAAGAACTGCGTTATTTCCCTCACGTTGAAATGCTATCTGATTAAGATATGTAGTATCTGAATAGTTATAGAAACATATTGAATTTTTACGGACGTTCAGAAACGTAAGGATTTCCTTTCCTTCTTTATCTTTATATAACTGAAGATAGAGAGGCTTGTTTTTTGTCTCTGTATCCAGCCGAAACTTCTTTTTTCCTGTTTCCGTCAATTCTATTGTAGCCACCAACTTTCCCTTGTTGATATTCTTTATACTTTTACTATTACTGCAACCTGTCAGGCAAAGCAATATAAGACCTTTTGTTATCAGTGTTTTCATTCTTTTAAATTACTTAGTCATATGATGCAATATAGATAGAAGAAAAGACAAACAAACAATGATAAAATTAGAATTATGTTTTTTTATCTCAAAGTCATTAACCGTTAAACAATATAAACATACCCTCTGAAACTCGCCCGTTTATGTACAAGAATTCGAGTAACGACAAAAAAGGATTCCAAACAGAGTAGAATGTTATAAACATATGAATAAAGGTATCTTTCTGCCAATATATGATGCAATGATTTGGTAAATATCAACTAAGTTACTCTAATATCACAACCACCG
>JAHHQV010000005.1 GCA_020026175.1 Phocaeicola sp.
ACGATGGTATAAGAGCAAGAAACATAAAACAACTACCATATGCTATCAAATGTTTTGAAGAGGCTTTAAGCATCAAAGAAGATATAGAAACCATGTTATTACTTGCTTCATCATATATCCAAACTGGAGAGATAGAAAAGGCTAGAAATACTTATAATGTAATAATTGAGAAAGAGCCTGAAAAATTGGAATACATTCTATCTGCTGCAGGAATATGCTTTATGCAAGAAGACTACTCATCAATGAATAATCTCTGCCAAAAAGCCTTGACGCTTGACAATAAGAACAAATCAGCCTATTATCTATCGGCTAAAGCGGAAAAAGGGCTTAAAAACTATATACAAGCCATCGTTATGCTAACTAAAGCAATAAGTGAAGACGAAAATTTCAATGAAGCTTATCTACTTAGAGCAGAAGTGCTATGGGAAATGCATCAAGCAAATGAAGCACTGGAAGATTTGAATACTATTCTAAATAAAGAAGAGGATAACGAAGAGGCTCTTGTATTAAAGGGAGAAATATTGACTGTTGTAGGAAATAGCCAGGAAGCAAATGAATGTATGGACAAAGTAATATCTATAAATCCATTCAATGAAAAAGCATATATCATGAAAGCCAATATTCTCTTAAATACAAAAGATTTTGACAAGGCCATAGAAATCTATAATGAAGCAATAGAACTATCTCCTGAAAACGCTAAACTGTATCAAGAAAGAGGAAGATTAAAACTTCTTATGGAAGATAAAGAAGGCTCGATGGCCGATCTTAAAAAATATATTGAACTTAATCCTGAAAGCGAAAATATGATTTCAGGCAATTACAATAATTTTTCACAATAACATAAAATAGGAATATTCTAAAGCTATATCCACAATTATTATATAAAAAGATATAGCATTACCGAATATGTTTTGCAAATCAAATAAAAGTTTCTTTATGTATCAATAAAACACGCTATATGAATTATTCGTTTTATTAATACTGTATGATAATGAAATAGCACAAAAAAGATGTGTCTTGATAATACTTTTTGTTATCTTGACACATCTTTTTTGGGGAGATAGTTATGCTATATCAATATAATATATCATTTAGCCAAACTATAAACAATATCCATTATCTGTTTACCTAGTTCTTCGGCTGCCTCCATAGTAGAAGCTTCAGAATATACACGAATAATAGGCTCTGTGTTACTTTTGCGCAAGTGAACCCACTTGTCTGCAAAATCAATCTTCACACCATCAATATCATTTATTTCTTCATTCTGATACAATTCCTTAACCTTAGCAAGAATAGCATCAACATCTGTCTCAGGAGTTAAATCTATACGATTCTTTGCTATAAAATATTCAGGATATGTATCACGCAATTCAGAAACTCTCTTTCCTTCTTTTGCCAAATGAGTAAGGAACAATGCTATACCAACAAGTGCGTCACGGCCATAATGAGATTCTGGATAGATAACTCCGCCATTACCTTCACCACCTATTACAGCATTCGTTGCCTTCATTTTTGTAACTACGTTTACCTCGCCTACCGCAGAAGCATTATATTCCATGCCATACTTACGAGTCACATCACGAAGAGCTCGTGTTGAACTTAAATTAGAAACGGTATTACCTGGAGTATGCTTCAATATATAATCAGCCACAGAAACCAATGTATATTCTTCACCATACATTTTCCCATTTTCACAAATGATAGCAAGACGGTCTACATCAGGATCGACAACGAAAGCGACATCGTTTTCGCCTTTTTTCATCAAGTCCATAATTCCGCTCAAGTTCTTTTCCAAAGGCTCAGGATTATGTTGGAAATCTCCAGTAGCTTCGCAATAAAGTTTTTCTACATGCTGAATTCCCAATTGTT
This sequence comes from Phocaeicola sp., assembly GCA_020026175.1. GTDB lineage: Bacteria > Bacteroidota > Bacteroidia > Bacteroidales > Bacteroidaceae > Phocaeicola. Next base: position 1,870 of record JAHHQV010000005.1, read on the forward strand.
CCAACAACTGAGGCAAGATAATACCACCTACAGAGTTTACACAATCAATCGCAACACTGAAATTAGCTTTACGTATAGCATCAACATCTACAAGTTTCAATGCCAGAACACTATCTATATGACGTTGATTATAAGTATCATCCTCTGTATATTTACCAATATTATCTATATCTGCAAAATCAAACTCTTCAGCAGCAGCTATTCTTAATACTTCATTTCCTTCTTGAGCATTGAGAAACTCACCACGTTCATTAAGAAGTTTAAGAGCATTCCACTGACGAGGATTATGACTTGCAGTAAGAATAATACCACCACATGCACCTTCCATCGTAACAGCAAGTTCTGTTGTTGGTGTAGAAGCAAGACCGATATTAACAACATCGAATCCCATACCCATAAGAGTTCCGCAAACAATATTCTTTACCATATCGCCAGAAATACGAGCATCACGTCCGACAACAATCTTATTACTACCTACAGTTGTAGTCTTACGTATCAGCATCGCATATGCTGATGTAAACTTTACAATATCCAAAGGATTTAGACCTTCTCCGGCTTGGCCTCCTATAGTACCACGAATACCGGAAATTGATTTGATTAATGTCATAATTATTTAGATTTAGATTTAATGTAAGAAATATGTGATTTCATAATAACAAGGATATACAGATTGCATAGCCATAGAAGTACCTTCACTATGAGGAACAATGAGATTTACACGAACCCATTTTTCTGAAGGTATAGCAGATATATATTTTTTTAATTTCAAATATGATAAAGGAATAAGCCATCCAGAAGGAACTGCCAGACTTCTATAAGTATCAGACATTACATTACTGGTCTTGTCATTAGTAAACTTTGCAGAAAATGAACCTTTGCCATTTATTGTTACAATCATACTTTCAGTGAAACTCGCATTCGGCCCAATTATATTTTGCGCAAGAGTATCGCCTGCACTTATAACACTACCTGACACCTTAATATCTTTAATAACCCTTTCCAAGAATTTTGTAGACATGTCATGACGACCATTCTCCAAGACCTGTCCTTCGCCTCTATTTACGATCTGCATATATACACCATTCTTTTCAAGGAAAACAAATTCGTTTTCTTTCACATTAGTTACCGTGTCTTTCAAAAATTCATCTTCTGATATAACCTTAATATCATTTTCTGTTATAAATTTTTGAATTGCATCTTTTTCTTCTTCCTTTAGTTCGGCATAAGTTTTTCCGTTGTTACAACTCTGAAAGCTAAAAGATATAGCAAAAATCAATACTGATAAAAATAATAAATTCTTCATTGTCATTTTTTCTTTCGGCAAAAATAATAAAACAATCTTACAAGCAGACTGAATTATAAAAGTTATAATAGTTAATTTTGTAGAAATCTGTTTATAAATTCTTCAACAACAAATTTTCATACTTCACCATAGCCTGTTTAAACAGACTTATAGCCTCATTCATAGTTCCATAGAATTCTCCTCCAGATGCATTGAGATGACCTCCACCGTTAAAGAATTCCTGAGCTACCTTATTACAAGGGAAATTTCCCGACGAACGTAAAGAAACCTTTATCATATTCTTCTCTGTATCTTCTCTTAGAAATACCGAGAAACAAATACCCTTCATCTGTAAAGGGATATTTACGAATCCCTCTGTATCGCCTTTCACAAATTGGAATTTTTTCTGTTCTTCCTTTGTTAGCCAAATTAGAGCAGAATGAAACTGATGATAAACCTCCATTTTTTCATACAACACATACCCCATAAGCCTCAATCTACCTTCTGAATATGTATTAAAAACCTTGCGATAAATTTCATCTTTATCTATCCCTTTCGAGAGTAATTCACTGATTATAAAATATATTTCACGATTATTTGAATTATAGGTAAAACCACCTGTATCTGTCATCATTCCTGCATATATACATTCTGCACCATCGCGAGATATTTCATCAAAGCATCCCATACGGCATATCAGTCGGAAAACAAGTTCGGAAGTAGAGGAAATATTAGGATGAGAAATAGTTACCTTACAAAAATCTTCAGGATTCAAGTGATGGTCTATCATAACCTTTCTGGCAGATGATTTTGCTACAGGCTTTGCTACAGCATCAATTCTAGACAAAGCATTAAAGTCAAGACACAATATAACATCAGCCTCAGATATAAGTTTATCAGCAAATTCCGAATACCTGTCATACCTCACAATCTCTTTTGCTCCCGGCATCCAGTGTAAAAATTCGGGAAAAGCATTTGGAACAATAATGTTCACATTTTTCTCCATTCCTGTAAGAAAGTGATACAATCCCAAAGAAGAGCCTATAGCATCACCATCAGGAGAAACATGTGTTACAATCACTATTTTATCTGCTCTGTTAAAGTAATTCTTTACTTTATCAATATTTGTCTGTAATATTATCTTAGAAAGCATTTTAATTGTATATATGTATATTTAAACGTATAATTGAGCAGCAAATTTACTATTTTTTTTCTATTCAAAGAACTATTTTATACGAAGCTTGATTTGAAATTTCAGAAAAAGGAATATTTAACTCTAAACATTGTTTCTTTATCATAATACGATAATAATCACTAAGAGATGAATCCAATACAACCTTCTTTATACAGAAAATTTGAGTAAGCGATTTTAAGTCACCTTTAAAACCTCTACAGAAATATGTGTAATCTAATTCCAACTTATCTTCACCTCTTTTCAAGCGTTTGTTTCTCCAATAATCGTTATTCATTACTCCTATATTATATGAATCAACTGAATATATACCATTGTTTGATGTCAATAATACTCTATCATCCCCATTTTTAAGATACAAGCCAGACCATGCGAGAAACAAAGAAGGAGATTCTTTATCAATCATCCTGTAGTATCCAATTCCAAAGATAAGATTCAAGCAAAAAAGAGATAATATTATAAGACACGGTCTTTTATTGCGGATATAAGAATATGCACAGATTATCAGAACAAACATAATCAACATCTGAAACTCATTTACATGTATAGATTTTATCTGGGAACCATAAAGTCCGCAAATATAACGCATAGAATCATTTAGTAATCCAGTAAAGAGATTTAATGCACAAACACAGAAATTACCTATATACGGAAGCCACGCAAGAGACAATGATGCAAGAGAGAAAAACAATATACACACCGCCAAAGGACTTACTATTATATTTGCAAAAATAAAATAAGTAGGGAAACTACCGAAATAATACAAGACAAGAGGCATTGTACCCAACTGAGCAGACATGGAAACTGAAATCATTCCCCAAACATATTTAGCTATACGATTGTCTACTTTCAAAAGTGAATTAAAAAACGGAAAAAACAATATGATAGAAAATACTGCTATAAAAGAAAGCTGAAAGCTTATATCGAACAAATAAAACGGCTGATACACAAGCATCAAAAAAGCAGTAAGTACTAGAGAATATAATCCCGACAATCTGTTTTCAACAAATAAAGAAGCAAAAAAATATAATGAACACATAGTTACAGCCCTCACAACAGATGGACTCAATCCTGAAACAAAAGCAAAAACCCATAACATAAGCACAACAATAAAGGACTGAATAAAATCGCCATACCTTATCTTCTTAACAGGCCACAATAATATATAAAGTATTGCTGACAATATACCGATATGTAGCCCAGACAAAGCCAAGACATGACTCGTCCCAGCAGCACTATACATATATTTCAGCTCGGCTGTCAATTCACTTTTATCACCTATAGCCAAAGCTGATATTACGGCTCGATTATCTTCATCAAGATTCCATTTTTCAAAAAGACCAACGATTTTATTCCTACAGTTCAGAGCCAAAGAACGTACAGACATACTTTCACTTTTCTCAAATATCATATTCGAAGGAAAAGAAAAGGAGGTACCTGAAATACCCTTCACTAAAAGGAATCTCCTATAGTCGAATCCCATAAAGTCAACGTCTGACCCAGGAACAGAGATACGTGACTTAAATAAGACTTTATCGCCAACATCAATATCGCCAACCGTTGAATCATTAATCCAATACAGAAGAATATCACGATTGACTGCCGTAAAAGAAGAATCTCTCCCATTCATAGAACCAATGACACGTACCACTGCACTTAATGTCTTCCCTTTAACTTCAGGAGCAGTATCAAATATTCCGTAATACAGGCATTCATTGTCATTCCAAGTGTAATTACGATTGTTTTTCTCGTTAAGCAACAACAGTCCACCCATAAAGAAAAAACAAATGGAGGCAATCACACCAAACCAACAACTTAAAACATATCTTCTGTACTTAAAGATAGCCAAAGGGATCAATAAAAAGAAAAAAGAAAGTAAAATAAAAAGAAGTAGCGAAGCTTTAGTCTCCGACAGGAACCTATCGAAGAAAAAAATTCCGGCTGCCAAAAAAACAGTCAACCGGAATAGAGGGTATCTTATCAATAATAATTTTTTATTGTCCAAGACGATAATCAGAGATTTTTCATTTGATGTATCATATCAATCATATCAGGAGCCTTGAATATGGCATTTCCTGCCACCAAAACATCTGCACCTACCTCTACAAGTGCCTTACCTGTTTCAAGATTAACTCCACCGTCAACTTCTATCAAAACTTTTGACCCTGTTTCTTCTATGAGTTTCCTTAAATTCTTAACCTTGTTAATTGTATTAGGTATAAATTTCTGACCTCCGAAACCTGGATTAACACTCATAAGAAGAACCATATCCAAATCTGAAATCACATCATTAAGAACAGAAACCGGAGTTGCAGGATTGAGAGTTACACCAGCTTTCATTCCGCTATCCTTTATTTGCTGAATAACCCTATGCAGATGAGGACATGTCTCGTAATGAACATTCATCATCATAGAACCTAAAGCCTTTACCTCTTTTATAAACTTCTCTGGCTGAACAATCATAAGATGAACATCCAATGGCTTTTTACAAAGTTTTGCTACATATTCCAACACAGGAAAACCAAAAGATATGTTAGGAACAAACACACCGTCCATCACATCAATATGTAACCAATCGGCCTCGCTATTGTTTATTTTTTCCAACTCATCCTTTAAATTTCCAAAATCTGCCGAAAGCAAAGAAGGAGAAATCAATACTTTATTCATTTTGTAACTATTGTATAAAATTTGTATTAGAACAAAGATACTCAATTTTTATCATTTACAAGCAACAAGGATATATAAATACACAAAACGACATTCACCCAATGTACAAAATGTATAAAAACACAAAACGGTCTGATGCTTTAAATCATAAAGCACCAGACCGTAACAAAAAATATGCTATAAATCTTTAATTTCCAATATTAAACCTTAATCCAAACTGCAAATTAAAATTAAATGGTTTATCTTTCCTTATCGTAAGCAATTCGCTTCCATCATCAAAATAATAAGCCATTCCAGGTTCGACATACAGACTTAAAAGTTTCAGTAATTTCACCTGTGCACCCAACGAAGCAGACACAGAGAACTGCCAAGGCTTTGTATCTATAGATTCTTTCTCGAAACTCTTTCCTCTGCTACCATCAACACATTTTGTCTCAATATCTCCCGAAATACATTTTTCAACCATTCCTCCTGCCGAAGCATAAACAGAGAATAACTTATTGCCCCATATAGAACGATGCAATTTCAGAGGAACACCAACATAATGCAATCTTTGCTTGTCTTCTACATAAGAATTTGCTCCAGACTGCAACTCTGAGTACAAGTAAGTATAACTAACACCAGATTCCAATCCCCAATCTTCATTGATATTCCATTTTACACTGGCACCTACAGTAACAGGCATATGATGCTTCACGTTAGTGTAAGTCTGTTTATCTCTATTATTAAAAAGGACCTGGCTATATGTAACCTTTCCATCTGAAGATTCGCTTATTACAAAATCATTTGCTTGAGGGATAATCTTCCTAGACATCAATCTTGATATACCATTAAAGTTTCCTGATGAATTATAAGGAGTATTTCCTGCTGAGATACCAAACTGCAGACTACCATGACCATCTCTTTCGTGCTTTCTATCTGTCATTGCCAAATAAGAAGCATTACGTCGCTGAGTCTCCCTGTCTGCCTTCATCATATCAATTCGCTTTTGATCAACCACTTCCTTTTCATCCGAAGTTTCTTCTGTTTTTGCAATTTCTTTCAAAATAACATTTTCCTGCTTATTCTCTTTGGAAATAACTTCATCCAAGGCTTCATCATCCATATCCAAATTTTCTGAATAAGTTTTTTGCACTTCTTTAAAATCCAATTCAGGTGTTTCATGATGCTCCTTTACCACTACTGGTTTTGAATCAGCCAATGCAGTATCCCCCTTCTCGGGCAATACAACCATTTTCTCCATAACAGGTGACATTTCATTAGCAACCTTCAAAGATTCTTTATCCAAGTAATTCTCAAACAAATAAACCGATAAAGTAGAGACTAAAATTACAGAAGCAGCTGCCACTGCCGCCGGATACCATTTTTTCCACATCGGTACAACCTTTGGCGATGGAATATCCGCTTCAATCTTCTCCCACATATCAGCAGGTAGAGGCTCCAGATGGTCTTCCATCCGATTACGAATATCTTGTATCCATTTATCTTTTAACTCATTCATATCTCTTCCTGTATTCTTTTATTTTTTTCATTAATAAAGTTTTGGCTCTATAAAACTGCGATGATGATGTATGTTCTGATATTCCAAGCATAGAAGCAATTTCCTTATGACTTTTATCTTCGAACACGAACAGGTTGAAAACAGTTCTATAGCCATCAGGCAATTCTGAGATCATCCTCATAAGTTCTTTATTTGGGATATCATCCACATCTCCATCATCCGACAGTTGAGTATCTGGCAAATCTTCAACCAAAGCTTCCTGCTGCAACTGCATATTCTTTTTCCTAAGATACCCCAGTGCCTCATTTACCATTACTTTTGACAGCCATGCCCTCAACGAACCTTCACCAAAAAATTTAAACCGCCCTACAGATTGGTATATCTTTATTATTCCATCATGAAATATATCTTGGGCAGTATCCCTGTCTCCAATATAACGAAGACAAACAGCAAACAACTGACTCCCATACACGTCATACAGCTCCTTTCGAGCCTTGGGATCAGCCTCTGCACATTTTAACGCCAACTCTTCTTCTGTCATATCGGATTAATTATTCTGAATATAAAATAAATACAAGACAAAAATACTGCATAAAGATGTATTAAAATTATCATTCTTTTTTTTTAACACAAAAACTTGCAGTATTATTACCAATAAAACATTTAATAGACAAAATTATTACAAACAATTATAATTATGACATTCAAACTAGCAATAATATCAGCTATCAGCCTACTTATCGTTGCAACTTCTTGCATCAACAATGATCCGTATCCTGTTACTTACCCAACAATGGGAACAGTGACAGATATTACAAACTATACCATAAACTCAGACTCATATGGAATTATAATTCCTAAAAATCCTAATATCATATCGGCTAAAGATGCTGACAGCATAGGTCAAAGAATCTTTGCAAATATCTATTTTCATAAAGAAAATGAAAAAGAAAATGCATCTGCAAAGGAAGTAGATATATTCGAATTATTCAAAGTACTTACCAAAAACGCCAACGATTTAAGAGTTGACAAGTCTGAAGATATAAACAATTTTGGAGACAACACTATACAGATTATACCTCCTGAAACTGGATCTTATATCAGTGAAGAACATCTTAATCTGGAATTTTATATCAATGGGGAGAATACAAAAATTCCTCATCGCATAAGCTTGGTCCTTACAGAAGACACAAAACTAGACGATGAGGGATTATTAAATGTTGAACTAAAACATAATAGTTACAATGACGGAGAAAGCGAAAGATTCTGGGGAATCGCATCATTTACACTTTCCAGCATACCAGAATGTAGCGATCCTAAATTCACCGGTTTCAAAATATCATACAAGAGTTTCTATAATATAAAGAAAGAACTTACAATTCTCAAGCCATCAAACAAGAAATGTACTGTCAGAAGAATGGAATCCTCTGAGGAAATCGACCACAGGCATGCGCTTCTTTCCTGCGAGTTGCAATGAAAGAACATTTACATAACCATCTGTTGATGCCACATGCAAGTATGTTTTCCCGTCAGTCTTAATAGTTCCAGGTTTGCTATCGTGTTTGCAGAATAGTTTTTCTGTTTCAAACACCTTAAGCATCACTGGAGCCGAATCTCCTTGTTTCAACTCTGTCCATGCAGCAGGATATGGTGACAATCCTCGAACAAAATCATAGATTTTTTTCACTCCTAAATTCCAGTCTATACGACAAGTCTCCTTGAATATTTTTGGTGCAGGACGAAGTTCTTCTACATCAGCCAATTCCTCTTGCGGAGTTGTCTTTACACCTCCCTCAAGTATAACATCTACAGTCTTTACTACAAGATTGCCACCTAACATCATAAGTTTGTCATATACAATCTCTACATTATCAGTATCTGCAATAGGCACTCTCACTTGATCTATTATCTCTCCTGTATCTATTTCATGTTTAAGGAAAAAGGTTGTTATACCTGTTTCTGTATCACCGTTTATAACAGCCCAATTTATTGGGGCAGCACCTCTATACTGAGGCAAAAGAGAAGCATGAAGATTAAATGTACCCATAGGAGGCATATTCCATACTGCTTCAGGCAACATTCTGAAAGCTACAACAATCTGCAAATCAGCTTTCAAAGAGCAAAGCTCTTCTACAAAAGCCTCATCTTTCAGTTTTTCAGGCTGAAGAACTTTCAATCCTTGCGAAAGTGCATATTGCTTGACAGGACTTGGCTGAAGAACACTACCATGACGCCCCATTGGCTTGTCAGGCATTGTTACTACCGCCACTACATTATATCCACCCTCCACTAGTCTTTTCAAGCTTTCAACAGCAAACTCAGGGGTGCCCATATAAACTATACGTAAATCTTTTTTTTCCATACAATAATTCTATTCAGCCGAAAAATCCACCAACACCTGACGATAGGTATTAAGCATTTTCGACTTTGATACAAAACCTTTATATTTATTAAATTCATCTACCACCGGAAGATTCCAAGCACAAGATTTATCGAATTTTCCCATTACTTCCTCCATTGAATCGGATGTAACCAACTTAACCTTAGGTACTATCATAAAGTTTTCTACATGATACCTGTGATAAAGTTCCTGACGGAACATTATATTTCTTATATCATCCAGTTTCACTATTCCTATAAGTTCTTCGTTAACATCTATTACAGGAAACATATTTCTTGTAGACTTAGATATAACCTTTACCATATGTCCCAAATCCATATCAGGTCTGACAGTTTGGAAATTCGTTTCCATAATACTTTCAATATTCATCATTGTAAGTACGGCCTTATCCTTATGATGTGTAATCAATTCACCCTTTTTGGCCAAACGCATTGAGTATATACTATGTGGTTCAAAAACACGTATCATAAGATATGATGAAACTGACACTATCATAAGAGGCAGAAACAAATCATATCCTCCTGTAAGTTCGGCTATAAGAAACACGCCTGTAAGAGGAGCATGCATCACTCCCGACATCAGTCCAGCCATTCCCATCAAGGCGAAATTATTTTCAGGTATATATGTGTTTCCTATATTGAATTTGTTGCATACATAAGAAAATACAAAACCTGCAATGCAACCCAAAAACAAGCTAGGTGCAAAAATACCTCCACATCCTCCTCCACCGTTTGTAGCACTAGATGCAAACACCTTAAAGAGAATTATAAGCATAAGATATAATACAAGCAAATTTCCATTACCATAAAAAAGAGAATTGTTCATTACAGTCTCCCATTCATCACCTGTCTTTCCATTAAGCAGCAATGTTATAGTATCATATCCTTCACCATAAAGTGGAGGAAAAAGGAATATCAATATACTAAGCATCGCACCTCCAAGCAGAAATTTCGAATATGGACTGGAATACTTACTGAACACACCTTCAATCCAATTCATAGAGCGGGTAAAATACCATGCTATAAGTCCACAGAACAATCCTAAAATAATAGCATAAGGAATCCTCTCAAGGGCAAACGGATATTTTAAGTTAAACTGAAACATAGCCTCAGTACCTGTAAGCAGATAAGACATACATGCCGCAGTTACACTGGATATAAGCAATGGTAGAAGAGAAGCCATAGTAAGGTCTATCATCAGCACTTCCAAAGTAAACACAAGTCCGGCTATAGGAGCTTTGAATATACCCGAAACAGCTCCAGCTGCACCACATCCCACAAGCAACATAAGAGTCTTATGGTCCATACGGAACATACTGCCTAGATTTGAACCTATGGCAGAGCCAGTCAATACGATAGGTGCTTCGGCTCCCACAGAACCACCAAAACCAATAGTGATAGCAGATGCACACACAGAAGACCACATATTATGCCTTCTGATTCTGCTCTGTCGTCTGGATATGGCATAAAGTATTTTTGTAACCCCATGTCCTATATCATCACGTACCACATTTCGTATAAAAAGACCGGTAATAAGTATACCTACTACAGGATATACCAAATACAACCAGTTTACACCAGTTATATCAAAATTCTCGGTAAGAAACTCTTTTATATATTCTACCAGAAACTTCAATATATATGCAGCGATAGCAGTAAAGATACCTACACAAAAACTCAATATAAGTACAAACTGCTTATCAGAAATATGCTTTTCTCTCCATTTTATGAATCTCTCCATAAAAGAGAGGTTGTCATTATTGACCATAATAAATACGTATATTATTCTCTAATAATCTTAATAGTTCCACCTTTACCTAATTTAATGATGCTCGATGGTTTGGCAGCTTCTTTTTCATCTCTTCTGTAGTCTACTACATAATCGACAGCATCCTTTATCTCTTCGCTTATTTCACTGAATACAGCAGGAGAAGGTTGTCCGCTAATATTGGCTGACGTAGATACTATAGCTTTTCTGAATCCGAAACACAATTGTTTTGAAAATTCCTCTGATGTTACCCTGATACCTACACTGCCATCTTCGGCTATAAGATTAGATGCCAGGTTTCTTGCACCATCATATATTATAGTAAGAGGCTTTGTAGTCATATCTATAAGATCCCATGCCACATTAGGAACATCCTGAACGTAAAAATCCACTTTCACCGAACTATCCACCAACACTAACATAGCCTTGCTGTCTGCTCTCTTCTTAATTTCAAACACCTTCTTTACTGCTTCTTCGTTTGTAGCATCACAACCTATTCCCCACACCGTATCTGTAGGATATAATACAATGCCACCTTTTTGCATTACTTCGCATGCTTTTTTAATTTCATCTTTCATCATAATAACATCTACCATTATTTCAAGAATACAAAAATAATAATCATTTTTATAATAATGAAATACAATACGAATTTATGTATATCATAATAAATGAAGCTATGATTATAAAAACAAAAAAAAGTGATACAATCCATTATTTAACAATGAATCATATCACCTTCTTATATATCGCAATATTATGATATTACTTATGTGTTTCAACTATGCGTGTAGGAGCCATCTCTGCATTACGCTTTTCAGTTTGCTCAACCACATTTCTTGCAAGTTCAAGGAATGCCTGACCTGTAACAGAATTTTCTTCCAAAGCAACAGGGGTACCATTGTCTCCTCCTTCACAAATACTCTGAACAATAGGGATTTGGCCAAGCAAAGGAACATTCAGTTCTTCAGCCAATCTTTTTGTACCTTCTTTTCCGAACAGATAATATTTGTTTTCAGGAAGTTCGGCAGGAGTAAACCAAGCCATATTCTCAACAAGACCAAGAATAGGAACATTCACCTTGTCGTTCTGATACATATTAATACCCTTACGTGCATCAGCCAAAGCCACTTCCTGAGGTGTACTTACAATTACAGCCCCTGTAATGGCAAGGTTCTGCAACAAAGTAAGATGTATATCGCTTGTTCCTGGAGGTGTATCAAGAACAAAATAGTCAAGTTCTCCCCATTTAGCATCACCTACAAGTTGTTTCAAGGCATTACTTGCCATTGCTCCACGCCAAAGCGTAGCCTGCTCAGGGCTTACAAAAAAACCAATAGATAGAATTTCTATTCCATATTTTTCTATTGGTACTATCAGATCTCTACCACCTACTTCCTCGGCATAAGGACGTGCATCTTCCACCTGAAACATCTTAGGCACAGAAGGACCGAAAATATCTGCATCAAGCAATCCTACCTTATAACCTAGTTTTGAAAGAGCTACAGCAAGATTGGCAGCAACAGTAGACTTACCTACTCCACCCTTACCCGAAGATACAGCAATAACATTCTTTATTTGTGGAAGCAGCTTTCCCGGTTCCGGACGTGCTGTTTGCTTGCTTTCAGTAGAAATTGTCACTTCCACATCCTTAGATACATACGTATGGATGGCTGTTTCAGCAGATTTCACTACCGATTTCATGAAAGGATCAGTAGGCTTATCAAAAATGATAGAGAAACTAACCTTCATTCCATCAATACGCATATTATCGGCTATCATTTCAGCCTCAACAATATTCTTTCCATTACCTGGATAACGCACTGTAGAGAGCGCCTCCATAATTAAGTTTGGATATAGTGTCATGTCTTTAAAATATTATTTAATTTACTTGCTCGTCTTCAAACCGCTTCTCTTAGAACGATTGTAACTTCTATAATCATCAAGTTCTATCTCCACATCAGGCTCTTCCAGTTTTCCATCCTGAAGCAAACGGAATTTGATGTATTTTATATTCAGTCCGCGGTCAAGCCACTGCTGTTCATAATAAGTACGGATACTCAGAATATCATCATCCATGCCAGAATGATACAAGTCATCTGTTATAAAATCAACCGACAGACTGTTCTTTTCAATCATGTACTTAGTATATGTAAACATAAAGTTACTATCAGTTTTAAGATGAACGATACCATCTGGTACGAGGAATTTCCTATATCTTTCCATAAAATAAGTGGAAGTAAGTCGTTTTGTAGCTTTTTTCATCTGAGGATCAGAAAATGTAAGCCATATTTCGCTAACTTCACCCTGTGCAAAAAAACGGTCTATAATCTCTATGTTTGTTCTCAGAAAAGCCACATTCTCAAGTCCTTCGTTAAGGGCATCTGTAGCTCCAGTCCACATACGGGCACCTTTTATATCTACACCGATAAAATTCTTGTTAGGATAACGTCTGGCCAAACCGACAGTATATTCTCCTCTACCACATCCCAGTTCCAGAACTATTGGGTTATCATTTTTGAAAAAATCCTTGTTCCAATTTCCTTTCATTTCAAAGTCCACTTCATCAACTACCGAATATGGATATTCGAACACATGCGGATATTCCGCCATATCTGCAAATTTAGCCAGTTTACCTTTTCCCATTTCTTGATAAATATAATTTATATGGCAAAGATACAACTTTTTATCTATAAAAACCAATGTTTATGATTTTAGCCCATTACACAAGCATATCATATATTATTTATAATATGATGATATTCAATAAACAATTCCACAATAATGAAAATTACAAGGAAGCATCTATTATTGATATACGAACAGGTCTTTTCATAAATTTTTATTGTATATATTCTCGAAAACATACAATCATACAAAACAAAAAAGAAGAGTATAAGAAACAAAGGAAATATAAGTACTACATTAGCATTATAATATATAGCATCTACAATATTACCACTGACAAGAGATTTGACTGCTCTGGTCATTCCGCAGCCTGGACATGGTATATTAAAAAATCTTTTTGTCGGACACAAGACAAAAGACTGTCCGACAAAAAGATTATAAACAAGCCATATTATTCCCGACAAATAGAATAATATAACAAATAAATAGAATTTGTAATATCTCCTAGATAATGGATGACAATTTTGCATAATTCTTTTCTTTGGTAGCATTTGATATCAAGAACCAATCTATAATAGCCCAGAACCCCAAACCACCACAAGTCAAGAGCTTACCAACTCCCATTCCTGTATCTCCTATGAAGAAACGGTCAACACCATACACTCCAAGGAATATAGATAAAATCAAAGCTGTTGTAGGATTTTTAAATTGCATTGACGATAGAATAGCCCATTTGCTGTCATCTACAGTCATTAATCTCTCCCTTATAAACATAGCCTTTTCTTCTGGAAAATATGAGCCATTGCTCATCATAAACATATCAACTTTCTGTGCTTCCATAATTCTAAAATTTAAATGACACTTATTATTTTTTTCAGATTGTACTTTTGTGTTAATTTATAAATAAGAAAACAGTCTATAACAGCCCAAATTCCAAGCCCTCCACAAGTCAAAGTTTTAATAACTCCCAAGACTATATCTCCAATCATAAATCTGTCAATCCCTACAGGACCTGCAAAAATGGAAACAACCATTACAGTATTAGGATCCTGAAGTGATGAAGATATTACCATTTTCCAAGACAGTTCATCCAAGGACTCTAAATATAGTCTTAATTGCGGAATGTCTTCATCGGCAAAAAAATGGCGATGTATAGCTATATATTCTTCAACCTTAATTTTATCCATAAATATACCTAAAGAGGTATTTTTTTTCGTTGTATATTTTATTCTATCATCATCACCCATCCGTATGGATCAGTTTCATCACCATATTGTATTGCACGAAGCTTGTTATAAAGCTTTTCAGAAACAGGTCCTGGCTTTCCATCCTTCGCAATGACATACGATTTATCATTTTCCAAATCATCAATACGTTCAATAGGACTGATTACAGCAGCTGTTCCACATGCTCCGGCTTCTTCGAATGTTTCAAGTTCTTCTTCAGGAATAGGACGACGCTCAACCTTCATTCCCATATCTTCAGCAAGTTGCATCAAGCTTCTGTTTGTTATAGAAGGAAGTATCGAAGTTGAAAGAGGAGTTATATATGTGTTATCTTTTATACCAAAGAAATTTGCAGCACCACATTCGTCAATATATTTCTTTTCCTTTGCATCAAGATAGAATTCGCTGGCATATCCTGCATCATGTGCCATTTTGTTTGCACGCAAGCTGGCAGCATAATTACCCCCTACTTTATAAGTACCTGTACCAAGAGGAGCAGCACGGTCAAACTGACGGATAATGACATAAGGATTGGTAGCAAAACCACCCTTGAAGTAAGGACCTACCGGAGTGACGAATATCACAAACAGATATTCATTTGCAGGATGAACACCTACTTGCGCTCCTGTACCAATCAACAAAGGACGTATATATAGAGATGCTCCACTTTCATAAGGAGGAATGAATCTTTCATTTGCCTTTACTACCTTACGTACAGCTTCGCAGAACAATTCGGTAGGCAATTCAGGCATAAGAATACCATTACAAGTACCCTGCAAACGTTCAGCATTGGCTTCTGGACGGAAAACACGTATCTTACCATCCTTGCCACGATAAGCCTTCAAGCCCTCGAAAGCCTCCTGACCATAGTGAAGGCATGTAGCTGCCATATGGATATTAAGTGTTTCTTCCGAACAAAGTTCCAATTCCCCCCATTTGCCGTCACGATAGTAGCAACGTACATTGTAATCGGTTTTAATATAACCGAAAGACAGATTCGTCCAATCAATTTCTTTCATAACGTTCTATAGTATTTAATATTTCAGTAATCATTTTTTTGATTAATGGCAAATGTAAGATTTAAATATACATATTCCAACAATTATCCTTATTTTGTTTGCATATTAACACCATTACATCTTTAATCGCAAACATAATATTTGCAATTTCTCATCAAACCATAAAAAAATCATAACTCTTTGTCTTCTTCAAGCATCTTCTTTATATCAGCATCAGCCTTATAAAGTTTGTCTCTACAGAATTTGATAAGTTTTTGAGCTTCCTTTATATTATCGCCAAGCTGGTCTATATCCAGTTCATTACTCTCTATTTTTGAAACTATAATTTCCAGTTTCTTCATTGCTTCCGAGTATGTTTCCTTTTTCACTGCCATATCTCTAAATATTTAAAATGATAATTTACTAACTTACTACACTCTTGAATTTCCCATTAGCTACAATAGTTTCTATCTCATCACCTTTCTTCAAAGACGATACATCCACAACAGCCTTACCATCCTTTACGGTTATACTGTATCCCCTCTTCAACAACAATTCAGGTGAAGAAGCCTTAATCTTTTCGTCCATTATTTCAAGACGATGGCTTTCTTTCTGGACAAGTAGCTTCACAGAAGACAAAACTCTAGGCATTATCTCAAGCCTGTATTTTTCGCGCAACAACCTGTTTTGCCATGACATGGATATCCTTGAATTGAATTTCTCTAACTTCATCGACTCTTTTTGCAGACTTGATTGTACTACCGATGGAATACGTGCCACCAACCTTTCCAATCTGTCCTTTTCATCTCGTACCATCATAGGCACCTCATTATTTATATACTCTGCAAATTTTTCAAGTTGGCTAGCAGTAACTATAGTATGATTTATGATAAATTCGGCAGCAGCCGTAGGTGTCTTCACTCTTGTATGCGAAATCATATCTATTACCGTATCATCTCTTTCGTGACCTATACCTGTTATGATAGGAAGAGGGAACTGTGCACAATGAGATGCAAGATTGTATGTATCAAACCCCGACAAATCGGAAGTAGCCCCTCCTCCTCTTATTATTACCACTACATCCCATTTGTCATAATCCTTATATACTTCCTCCAAAGCCGAAATGATGGAAGATTCCACCTTTTCACCTTGCATTACTGCAGGAAATAATCTGGCATTATAGGAAAATCCATACCTGTTGCTGTAAAGCTGGTTGCAAAAATCACCGTAGCCGGCAGCTGTAGCAGAAGAAACAACCGCTATATTATGCACAAAAAGAGGCAGTTCGAGTTCTTTATTGAGTGTAAGTATTCCATCTTCATCCAACTTCCTCAAAATTTCCTTTCTCCTGCGTGCCATATCACCTATAGTATAAGTAGGGTCTATGTCTACTACAGTTAAAGAATATCCATAAAGTTCATGAAAATCTACCGTAACCTTCACAAGCACATTTATACCTGAGACAAAAGCCTGACCTGTCTCACGCTCGAAAAAAGGACGAAGTCTTGAAAATACATTACTCCATATCATACCTCGTGCCTTAGCTATGAGAGAATTGCTATGAGGATCTTTCTGCACGAACTCCATATAGCAATGTCCGGAATAATTTGAACGGACATCGCTCAATTCAGCTTGAACCCAACACTCATCGGGCATAATAGTACGTACTCCACGTCTCACTATGGAGTTCAGTTCATAAAGAGAAAGTGCTTTTTGTTCCATATACTACTTGTTTTTCCTTTCAAGTCCCAGTTTATATGCCTTCCACATATCTGTAACTCCATATCCGAATATATTGTCGGGATAATCATATCTGTCAGAAGACCGGTGTACCACATCTATGATTTCCTTAACAGTAAGCCACGGACAAGCCTCCCATAAACAAGTAACCAATCCGCAAAATACCGGACAAGAAAAAGAAGTGCCATTACCATATGCAGTACCCCCATTGGTTCCGGCAACTCCTGTACGGAATCCAACAGCCATTACATCAGGCTTTATTCTGCCATCCACAGTATTGCCAACAGAAGAGAAATCCGTATTCACTCCATCAACATCTACTGCACCTACAGTCAATATACCAAAAGCATCACCTGGAGGAGTTATCTTTTTCCAAGTAGAAGCTCCTGAGTTTCCTGCACTACACACCACAAGTATACCCTTGTCTGCAGCCATAGAAGCTGAAGCAGACATCAACGATGTACATCCATCCAGTTGTCTGTAGTTATAATTATATTCAGGATTATCAAACGCATAATATCCTAAAGAGGTGTTTACCACATCTACGCCTACACTGTCAGCAAATTCTATTGCAGCAGCCCAATAATCCTCCTCAACTGGCTGCTCTGTATCGTTGTCTTCGCTTCTAAGCAACCAATAAGATGCTTCGGGTGCAGTTCCTACCATAACATGCGGCTTGTTTACAGCCATACACGAAAACACCTTCAGTCCATGATTATGTTCAGCATAAATATCCGAATCTGGATTTACAAAGTCTTTTGTACCTAAAATCCTCGACTTCTTGAAAAACTTAATTCTGTCTACATTATAGAATCCGGCATCTATAACAGCTACATGCATACCATCTCCCTTGAAACCTGCAAGATGAAGGCTGTCTCCATTATGCATACGTATCTGCTCGGCTGCAACACCATAATAGTCGTCAATCTTGTTATATTCGTTTGTAACTTCCTTCTTCCTGTCTTTTTTAACAGAACTGTCTGTTTCGGAAGATACCCACACCTGCTTTACGCTCTCGACAAAATCATTCTTCAAAAATTCTACAGCCATTTTCTCGTCTGGAACCTTTACAAGCAACGTATTATTCCATTTACTTGTAAGAAGCACTTTTCCGCCTTGTTCTGATATTCTATCAATATAAACCTTACATACAGGAAAGTCGGTAGAATCTATTTTAAGTCCTTGTCGTTTTCTTCTTTCTATTGCTCTATCAGACAAAAACTCTTTCGGATTTTCCGTTGTACAAGTGGTATGTCTTTTATCTTTAAGCTGAACTCTATACTTATATGTTTTTGAATTTGCAACGACACTAACTAATCCTAAGAAAACTATAACAAAAATCAAACGTAATTTCATCTTCTATACCTCTTTAATTTGCGAGTTGCAAACTTACGGAAAATCTCTGGAATATCCACCGAATTGCAGCAGATTAATGTAACAGAACAGTTTAAGAAACACTTCTACCAGTTATCTCATATATACAAGAAAAGCCTTATACAATTTCAAGACAAATATAAGAGCTGATTTTCTCAGTCCTAACCTTAATAAAATAGTCTAACAATTGGTCATATTATTTTTTTTCCGTATCTTTAAACATCATCAAAATGAAAGGTTATGAAAAAGTTCATGTTAATATTTTTCTCATTAATCGTTATCAACAATCTTGACTCACAAAACAACGATTATACAGACATGTATGCATTGCTTGAAAACAAAATCTGGAAGGTACAACTACCAAAAGGCAAACAATATGCTATGGAGATGGAGTTTCGTGATGCAGGATTGAAAAAGACTTTTTTATATGATGAGAAACAAACAGAAAAATTTTATTCTTATTCCTTGTGTGTAGATACAATCAAGGTTTTTGATTCAGGAGAAAGGTATATAATTCAAGAACTAACAGACAATACCTTGGTTTTCCGGTATTTACCGGACAGCTTGACAATTGGAGTCGGTTCTGTAAGATGTGTAACAGACAACAGTATTGAAGGACAGCGTAAGAATGAAGAACGTCTGGACAGTATCTGGCGTAAAGAGGATATTTGGAACAAAGGCGTAGCAAAGATAACCGGAGAACCTGTTAAGGATTTATCGACGATAGAACCTCCCCGATGGGCAGGGTGGGATTATGACCTGACAAAATACTATGTTTCCCAAATGAAATACCCAGAAGAATTGCTAAAAAAGAATATAGCAGGTTATTCTGTAGTGATGTTTGCCATTGATACATTGGGAATGCCACGATGGACAAATATTTTAACAACTATACATAAAGAGTTTGATAAGGAAGTCATCAGACTGACCAAGAATCTTCCACACTGCCTGCCATGCCGCAACAAGAACGGAAAGCGGATGAAATGTCTATACACGGTATATGTTCCATTCTTGCCACAACACTATAGAGACAGAGTTAAAAAAGACAGTATTTGGGAAGACGAACAGAAACATTGCTTTGTTGAATGGGAATCACCTTCTCGTTTCCTGGACGGGAATAAAAATACTATACAAAATTATATAGACGAAAGACTTGAGTATGACCAGAGTTTGTTAGGTAATAAAGAACAGGTGAGAGGATTTTATAAAATAACAATAAATTCATATGGAGAAGTATCCGAAGTAGATGTTTTCCATAGCTGCGGCATACAGGAGTGGGACGCACAAGTAATGGACATTATCAAAGGTATGCCCCGATGGACACCTGCAATCAGCTATTATGGCAAAAACAAATACCAGGAGTCTATATGGACCATTAACGTTTTCTTCAAGAAGACAAAAGAGCAACTAATTGCTCATACATTTGAAAAACAACTTGAAACAGGTGTCCCCATATGCTTCCTGAATGAGCAGGGCGATACCATTGTGCCATACGGCAAATATAAATTCTGTCAAAATAATTGCGTCAAAAATTTAGTCTTTGCATACGAGAACAAAGAAGACGCACGGATTGTCTGTCTGAATAGTCAAGGTAAAGAACTGTTCTACGTCTTCCAGTATGACAACGGACCAGATAAACTTCGGGAAGGACTGTTACGTATAATGGACGAAAACGGACTGATTGGTTTTGCCGATTATTTAGGGAATGTAGTGATAAAACCTCAATTCAGATTTGCCTTTCCTTTTGAAAACGGCAAGGCAAAGGTTACATTTTCAGGAGAAAATAAAGCAGTCCACGATTCTAATTACTGGGATAGTTCTGATTGGTATTATATAGATAAAAATGGTAAAATATTAAATTAGTGAATTTATGAAGAAGTTATTTTATTTATTTCTGTCCTTTTGTTCATTGATAATGAATGCTCAGGACATTGATTTTCCTCTTTCACAGTCGGAGATTGAAAAGTATGAAAGCCGTGTGTGCATCCAACGATTACCTGATGTTGCTATTACACATCCAGATGCTTACAAGATTCGTACCCAAAAACCAGTTTACTCATCTTCAGTCAAGCAAATTACGCTGGATGTAATTAATGTCGATGCTCCCAGTGCCGAACCTGAGTACCATAGTATGAAACATTGGAAAAAAGGAAAGTGGGAAACGTTTCCATTCATCGACATTCTTGCCTTTGCTGGTTTGGGCAGAGATTTGTCCAAAGGAGATACACTACCCGAATACATTCGTATGTCCGAGTTTAAGTATCCGCTGAAACCTAACAAATATCAGGTTCATTTTTATGTGTTCTCCAATATCTATACATATTGTAATCTGACAGACACAGGCATTCAGCCCGTAGAAGGCACTGAAATGGAAGGGGCTTTTAGTTTCCGTGTACTGGAGTCTTTCCGTGTACTGAAGCCCGAATATGACTCTATACGTGTCCTATTTGAGAATCATACCAATCTATCCGTACAACCCGTATTTTTCCCGAGTATAGATACTGATAAACGGTATACTGTACATCCTTATGCCCGTTCAGGATGGAGTGGTGAAGCTGATTATATGAAAAAATGTGCTCGTCTGGAGGCAGGAGAAGCCCTGTTGTTTTCCATCCCTGTATCATGGGATGTCAAGTGCATTACTGACCCTAGTGATAAGATGTTGTATGGTGCGGGAAAATTATCACCTGACAAGTATAAGATAGGTTTACAGTTGGAAATATATATGAATACTGAATTTGAAGTAAAATAAAACCGCTATGAAATCAATAATTATAGTTTCAACCATTACTTTTTATGTCTCTGTTGTGAGTTGTACCAACAACCAAAAGCAATTCCAGCCAGAAACGATACAGTAAAAGGAATTACTTGTAATCGGAGGAAACTATAAGATTACAAATATTAAAATCAATTCCATACAAACAACAAAAGGACAAACATCATTGAAAGAACATGGAAAAGTGTTTTGTGTAAGCCATTTACAATCATCCTTAAACGTATCAGCCAATTCTTGCCATGAAATCTTTGAAAAGTTGATAATACATATTCCGTCTCAATTGAATACGTTAAGTGGACCTGCTTTACTTGCAGCTACTTCTATTGTTTCAGAGGATGCTTTTTTCATGAAATGAGTTTAAAAGAACCTGTCATATATTTGTATCACTATAAATAAGATTGGCAAAGCATGGCCATATTCCGACTGATTCGTAATGGTATCATACCGGCAAATTCATATTTTGTACATCACAGCATGTTTGACGAAATAAAAAATCTTCTCAGTCATTATTTAGTATCCCGTAAAGAAAAGGAAAACTCTGCGAAAATTATTAAATTAGTGACAAATGGTTTTCACTTCATCACATATGTACATAAATTCAACACGTTCGTGTCAAACACTCATCATAAAAAAGTGGAGTGTTCGTCACGAACGTGCCAAACCTAAAAAGAATGAATATTATGCTCTTTTACAATTTACGGTTCTGTTCTTACGAGTGCAGAAACGCTTGCATTGAGCGCAAATGTCATAACCTAACATAGCTCCCAATATAAAATCTTCTTCGGGTGTAAGCTTATTCAACGGACGGTCTATAATCATCCTTATGGCATCTATACACTCCGGTTTGCCGAAAAATATATTTATCCTCTCATCGTCAACAGACTGAATTATATAATTAATACGTTGACTTTTAAGACGTTTTACTGCAAAGTCTTCAATCTTACGATTTGCAGTATACAACACCATCTGACGAACGCCTTTTTTAAGTTCGTAAATATGGTTCAAAAAAACCTTCAGCTCTACAGGATTTATATCGGGAGTTATCATACATTACACAATTTATGGGGAAAAAATGAAGTATCTAAATTAGGAAATCAATGATTTCAAATAGTCTGTCCAAGCAGAAACCCTTTCTTCTGTCATATCACTTTCATTCATCTCATCTATAGCCAGACCTACAAATTTACCATCAACAACAGATACAGATGATGAATAATTATAACCTGAAGCATCTACCATTCCTACAATATCACAACCGCAAGCCTGAAGGTCCTGATAAAGAACTCCCATTGCATCACAGAATGTATCAGAATAAGACTCTGAATCTCCGCAACCGAAAAGAGCTACCATCTTACCTTTCAAATCTGAGGATTTCAAAACATCTATTCCGTCATACCAGTCATCCTGCAATTCTCCGTCACCCCAGGTAGATGTACCTAATACAACAAAATCATATTCGTTTATAAGTTCTGGAGTTATATTGCTTACATCATGGATATCCGAAGAAGAAACTCCTAGTTTATCTGCCACCAGTCTTGCCACACTTTCAGTTGTTCCTGTTGTGGAACCATAAATTACACCTATTTTTTTCATTTTGCTTATTTGTTTTAAATTATGTCGCAAAATAAGTTCATTAGTGAAACATTTGAAATACCTAAAAATAGTGATTTTAAGCAGATTGGTTATAATTTGTCACAATCTGATGACTAACCATTCCTTTATTTATTAAAACATTCTATTTTATGTATCAAAACAACCAAACATTTTTGAGTGTTTTAGTTCGATAAGACACCTTTATTTGATATAAACTATTCTTTGCCACCCAAGTCTAAGTGCAATATCAATGAACTTTCTATATTCTACAATGTCTACACAAAAGAAAAAACATAAATCAAAAATCCTAAGTTTTAGACCTGTATACTTTCTTGAATAATACCTAAAATATATAGGCTATAGAAACCCCTACTGTTCTATTTTCAGGACTTCCATAAACAGAATGTACTGAATTTATACCTAATTCATAGGAACATTTTAGTCGAACTTTTTTATACTGAATATTAAGGCAAAATATAGGACCTGTATCAATTCTATTGAATGGTCTGTATTGGCTTATACTTGGCGTTGAGAATATGTCTATACCCATTGTATAAGGCTGATCATAACTGTCTACACCAAATAAAAGACCACTTCCTTTAACTCCGATGTTCAGAAACCATCCAATTTGAGGAATAAATAGTATTTTGTCCATTATACTCATTTTGTATCCAACAGATACTGGTATACCTATATAGTCAATATGTGAAGCTTCGATTTTATATATTTTTTGAGAAGCTATATTATTACCCTCAAGTATTCCTCCTTTTCTTTCATATGCTATTCCTGTTTCAATTAAAATGTTACTTCTAAAATTATAATCAATAATTCCTCCTATTTTAAAACCACTTTGATGCTTTGAACTAAGTTTTTTCGTTTGTAACTTATTATTTGTATATCCAACTTCTATACCATAGTTCCAATTCTGACTATGGACAGATATACAACAAAATAAAATAGTTATAAAAAGAATAATTTTCATACTCGTTTCTTAATTAAGAGTAAAACCTATTTTGTAAGGGAGAGTCCATAACACTTCATTTACTTTATGAACTGTCCAATTGTTACCTTCATTATTATTTGTAGAAAATACAAATTTGAGGATTGGTCGAACTTAACTGTTGTATAGATTCTATTTGCATATTTTCAATTGCTCCAATTTGAATAGCAAATTCAGAACCGCCTGACCAAACTTTATCATATTGCTTTTCAACCATAAACTGTCCTAAATATACAGTATATACTGGTTCTCCAGCAGCTCTTGTTGTATAATGTAGGTTATCAATTTTTTCATTTGATTTGGAAAGAAAAAGTACATTATTTTTGTTTTTTTGTTTTAGAGAGAAATTTGGAAGATCTTCAGAATAAGGCCAATAGATTTGGATATCAGATTTTGCTAATAATTCTAAGTTTATAGCATCAGCTGATCTTGTAGTTGAATTGGTAAGGAACCATAAATTACACCTATTTTTTTCATTTTGCTTATTTGTTTTAAATTATGTCGCAAAATAAGTTCATTAGTGAAACATTTGAAATACCTAAAAATAGTGATTTTAAGCAGATTGGTTATAACAATATATTAGGCATTGAATCTCCTCTACTTTATTTAATCAACAAGAAACAACAGTTTATTTCCAATCAATAATTAGTAATCTTCCCAGTTTCTCTCTTGAGTTGTTCCAGCCTCATCATCATCTGACGAAGCAGACGCGGATTCTGCTCGGCTATATTATTTTTCTGTCCCGGATCTTTCTTTATATTATATAGCTCATATCTGGTCTTTGCATTATAAGGAGGAATCATTACATAGTCGCCTTGACGATAAGCATAATTAAACATTCCTTCAACCACCAGTTCAGAACGACCTTTGTCCTGATTTCCAAGAAAAGCCCCAAGAGTGTTCTGACTATCTATCTTCTCGTTATAAGTCTGCCCCGTAAGAGCAGCCAAAGAAGCAAGCAGGTCCATCTGGCAAACAAATGTTTCTGATACAGAAGGCTTGACAACAGAAGGCCATCTCAACATAAAAGGAATACAAGTTCCACCATTATACATGGTAGTCTTCCATCCACGATAAGGACCGGCAGGCTTATGATCACCTACAAGTTCTTCCGCTTCATCTTTATATCCATCATCCAATACAGGACCATTATCGCTGGTAAGAATAACAATTGTATTATCTGTCAGTCCCAAACGATCCATTTCCTTCAGAAACTCATCCACACACCAGTCCGCTTCAAGAATAACATCACCACGAGGTCCCATACCAGACTTTCCTACAAATCTCTCATTGGGTACGCGTGGCACATGAGGTTGATGCAAGCCATAATAAAGGAAGAAGGGTTTGTCCTTATTATCATTCAAGAACTTCTTAGCCTTATCAAGGAAGAGTTCTGCCATATCTTCATCCTTCCACTGAGCCTTCTTTCCACCGGTCTGAAAGCCGATACGAGGTACACCGTTTACAATGGAGCCTGCATGTCCTACACTGGGGTGCATACGAAGCAATTCCGGATTATCCTTACCCGTAGGCTCGCCACGGAAATTCTCTCTATAGCTTACATAAAGAGGATCATCAGGTTCAAGACCTACACCTTTACCGTTCTCTATAAATATGCAAGGCACACGGTCGTTGGTAGCAGCTTGAATAAAAGAATAATCATATCCCACCTCTTTTGCTCCAGGATAAACCTTTTTGTTCCAGTCTACAGCACCATCTCCAAGTCCAAGATGCCATTTTCCGACAGCGCTGGTAGCATATCCTGCCTTCTGCATCACCTTAGGAAGAGTTACTCTCTTTGTATCAATAATAAGAGCTGCATTACCTGGAAGAATCTTTGCATCCACGTTAGTCCAAGGATACATGCCAGTAAGAAGTGAATAACGGCTTGGAGTAGAAGTGGCAGCCGTACAATGTGCATCAGTAAATCTGATTCCCTCATTGGCTACTCTATCCATTCCCGGAGTCTTGATACGTGTTGCACCATAACAACTCAAATCACCATATCCCAAATCATCAGCCTCTATTATAACAATATTGGGTTTCTTTTGAGCCAACATAGGTATTGCAGCTAAAGATGACATAAGTGCTGCCGAATAAAATCTTAAATTCCTCATTGTTTTTATGTTTTTCAAGATCAATTATAATAAAACAGGCTTATGGATTTCATTTCTTTTTCCCCTTTTGTTTCTTTAAGTCAAAAGCCGTCTTAATTTCATTATGCATCAATCTTTTATGATAACCATTTGTTATATCACTCCATCCTTCTTCAATCCACAGAGGTTCGGTACAAACAGTTTCTTCCCATTTTCTCAAATCAGAAGACAATTCATCATATACCTCAGGCTTATCTTTTATTATATTTTTCATTTCATCAATTTCATCAGAAACATTATATAATACAGAATCAACTCCATGAGTAATAATCAACTTATAATCACCTTTTCGTATAGCTCTGGAATCCATCTTACGCCAATACAATGCTTCATGAGGATTTCCTGTTTTGTTGCCTGACAAATAAGGCAACAGTGAAACTCCATCAAGCTCATTTCTAGTCTTTTTTATACCTGCTGCATCTATTGCAGTAGCAAAAATATCCAAAGAAGAAGATAGACCTGCAAATTTAACTTCCGATTTGAATTTTCCGTTCCATACAGCAAAGAAAGGAACTCTATGGCCACCTTCAAACTTATTTCCCTTGAATCCTTTCAAAGGGAAATTAGAAGCATCGTTTATAGTTGCTCCACCATTGTCACTAAGGAAAAAGATTAGAGTATTATCAAACTTTCCAGAATCCTTCAATCCCTGTATTACAGCACCTACACCTCTATCCAAAGCCCAAGTCATGGCAGCCAATTTCTGACGCGGATGTCCTTTGAATCTATCCAAATCCTCTTTTGTAGCCTGCATAGGAGTATGTACTGCATTATATGCAAGATACATCATAAAAGGCTTGTCACTTTCCTTTATATACTCTACTGCCTTTTTGCTAAATGCATCTGTAAGATAGCCCTCAAACTTCACCTGCGTGTCGTTCTGCAAAAGATTTCTTTCATCTCCAGGACGGTCACTTTTCTTTTCATCATAGAAATAATCGCGTCCTCCAGCTTTCATACCATAGAAGAAATCAAAGCCACGATTATTTGGATGAAATTTATCCTGACTTCCCAAATGCCATTTACCTATAGCAGCTGTTCTGTATCCATTCTCACGAAAAACATCGGCAATAGTCTGTTCGTCAAGAGATAGACCATCCGTCCTGCTATTAAGATTACATTCATATCCAAAACGATGTCCATACCTTCCCGTTATAAGACAAGCACGAGACGGGCTACTGACTGTTGCTGCTACATGAGCATCCGTAAATATAGTCCCTTGAGAAGCCAGTTTGTCTATATTAGGAGTCTGCATTTCATGCGATCCCATAAAGCCAAAATCATTATATCCGGCATCATCAATCAATATCACCAAAATATTAGGACGTTCATTCAAAGCCTTGTCAGCTCCACCACAAGATGACAACAGCGACAGTCCTGCTATGCCACCAACTAAAGTTTTTAAGTTTAACATAAGATATACTACAATTAAATTTTATAATAAGGGTTTTTCTTAAATTCAGATGGAGCTTTTAATTCTTTCTTCCAGCCTTCCAGTTCTTTCTTCAAGTCATCAAGAATTTCAGGGTAAGTGCCTGCAAGATTGTTATTCTCTCCCAAGTCTTTTTTCAGATTATACAATTCCAAACTACCATCTTCATAGTTTTCTATAAGTTTCCATTCTCTTTTGCGAATTACCGAGACCGGACGTGAACGAAATAATTTGTCTTTTGTTTCAGAATTTCCACCTTCCAGATATGCTGGAAAATGCCAATATAATGAACGTTCTTTAAGGTAAGCATCTTTCTTTTCTTTAAGCAAAGATACTAAACTTTGTCCATCCAGCAGTAATGTTTTATCTGAAATTCCTGCCAATTCCACAAATGTAGGAAAAAGGTCCATCTGAGAAACAGACACATCCGAGACTTCTCTTTTTTCAAACATTCCTGGCTGATAAATAATCATAGGAACCCTTATTCCTCCTTCATAAAAAGATCCCTTACCTGCCCTCAACGGCCATTGCCTGGAAAAATTATAAACGCCACCATTATCCGAAGTAAATACAATCAAAGTATTCTCTGCCTGTCCGCTTTGCCTGATTGCATCAAGAACCTTACCTACATTTCTATCCATCACTTCCACTAAAGCTGCATACACAGGATTATTATGTGCCTTATCTCCTTTTTTCATTTTATACTTTTCCACCAGCTCTTTTGGGGCTTGCAAAGGTGCATGTACAGCATATGTAGCATAATACAGAAAATAAGGTTTATTCTTTTCTGACTGTCTTATAAGTCTTACGGCCTCATCACCCAAACGGTCTGTAAGAAACTCTCCATCATCTCCATCTTGCAGATCTGGATTTTTATATGGAGGAAAATAAGACTTTGGATGACCAGAGTGATTGCCACCTATATTCTTGTCAATGCCACATTCAAGCGGATTACTTGTTACATGCCACTTACCTACATGATATGTTTGATAACCTGCTTGTTTTAGTACTTTAGGCAATATCTGAAATCCATCAGGTAAAGATTCCCTGTTTGGAAAACTGACTAGTTTCCTAAGTTCTTTTTTTCCGCGATCAGCCGGACTCACTGTATATATTCCATGACGAGGAGTATTCTGTCCGGTAAGCATACAAGCTCGGCTAGGGGCACTATTGGCAGCTCCTGCATAAGCCTGAGAAAACCATATACCCGACGATTTAAGCTTGTCTATATTAGGTGTCTCATAATAATTGCTACCATTACAGCTCAAGTCCGTCCATCCTAAGTCATCAATATTTATCAATACTATATTAGGAGCTTCTACGGCTGTCAATGCTGAGATGTAAGATACCGGCAACAACAATCCCGATAAAACTTTGTGTACATTCATCATCATTTCTTTATTCTATTCTTAATCTTTAAACTTACACCATTGTCCTTACATGCACGCTGCAAATTAAACAAAGGCTTATTGTCTTTATCCCAATAAGGATTTGGTACATGCGACTCAATCATGAATCCTTTAATTTTTTCAACTATCTCTGGATATTGCTCTGCCAAATTTCTAGTTTCACTTTCATCTATTTTAGTATTATAAAGTTCTATATCAAGTCCTTTACGCATATCAAGTACAACTCCTTTCCAATTTTTATACTTGACAGCACAACGAGGTTTACTTTCATATATCTCCCAATAAAGATATTCATGCTGTTTTTGTTTTTTATCTTTACCAAGAAGTGTAGGTAACATTGAAATTCCATCTGTTTGACCTTTTACAGGTTCTCCTGTAAGTTCAGAAAGAGTAGGAAGTATGTCCCAAAATGCAGACAAATGATTCGACACTGTTCCTGCAGGAACTTTACCAGGCCAATAAGCGAAACTAGGAGAACGAACCCCACCTTCATACATACTTCTTTTCTTATCTCTCAGTTCACCTGAAGTCTTGAAAAAATCCAAAGAACCAAATTGTCCATGCGCGCCATTGTCACTGTTGAAAATAATAAGAGTGTTTTCTTCCAAACCCAATTTTCTCAACAATCTTACCAAATTACCTACATCACCATCCATACGTGAAGTCATAGCAGCATGTATCTTCATGTTTTCAGGCCAATCTTTATCTTTATACTGTGCCAAATCTGGGACCTGATATTTTACATGAGGTATTGTGTAAGCCAGATAAAGGAAAAAAGGCTTGTTCTTGTTTTCATTTATAAACTTAAAAGCTTCCTTTGTAAATAAATCATGACTATAGTCTGTATGCTTTCCATCTTTGTTAAGATTCACCTTCTCTCCATTTCTCCAAAGATATGAAGGATAATACTCATGAGCTAAAACTTGATCGGTATAACCAAAGAAATGATTAAATCCCTGCTTGTTTGGATTTCCTGAATTACTATAAGCGCCAAGTCCCCATTTTCCTATACAAGCAGTTGTATATCCGGCACGTTGCATCAACTTTCCTAAAGTCTCGCTATTCTCAGGCAAAGGAAACTGTCCATCAGGAAAACCAGGACTATTAGCCCTAACTAATGCATGACCAGGATGCTTACCGGTCATAAGTCCACAACGTGAAGCTGCACTTACAGCATTTGCACAATAATGATTTCTGAATATCATACCCTTTGATGATAATTCATCCAATTCTGGAGTATTAATTTTCTTCTGACCATTATAACCCAACTCTCCATATCCCAAATCATCACACAATATGTATATCACATTGGGACGTGACACAGTTTTTAAATTTTCAGCTAATACCATAGAACTATTAGCCAACAGCAAGATACTTAAAGTATAAAATTGAAAACTTCTCATTGTATTGTTTTTGGGTTTTTAACATCTTTATTACGACCAGACATATAAAACATACTCTATATTCATGTTAAATAATACAGAAAATACTTGCCGATAACTTAAAATAAAGATATCTGTACTTTTTCCATATATTACAAACAAACACTATTTACATTTTCCACAAACTACCTGACGCTTACCATCCCATGATACAGCTTTGATGCATGCAGCACCATCGGGATATCTTACAAATGTACTAGAGTTGTCTGTACATCCAGTTCCAGCTATACATGCCTCTATCATATTACCCTCTGCGTCATATGTTTCATATGCTACAGCATTTTTCCATACACTATGTGATATAGTCTTAGACTTATCACCATTTGAAATACCAGCATTAAATGTTCCTGTCATGGATAATTTCTGGCGATAAATATCTACAGTATTACCTGAGATATAATTAATAACTTCAGTAGGGGGATTAGGCTTACTCTTCCCATAATTGACCAAATCATCAACCATTTTTCGAGTTATAGTCACCTGTTTAGCAGGACCATAATCACCAACTTTCATATCTATTTCACGCAATAATCCCATTTTTTGGAAGAAATCTGTAAGATTCATATCTGCTGCATCTATAGACCTCTTCATAAAGTCTATATATCTCTGACCATGATTATCAAATTTTGTATTTTCCTCATTTTGTATTGCTGCCCATATCACATCACTCCAAAAATCTGGTTTATACCATTCTGCACCATCAGTAAACATAAAGAATAATGACAACTGCCATAATGGAGCCAAAGATACAAATGGATCTGCACTAAAATATTCACCCTTATCATCAGTCTTCAATTCTCCTTCATGTGTAAGATATGGCTTATCCTTAACAACTGCATCATTAATATAAGCATTAAACCTATCACCCATTATAGCATCCTGATATCCTTGACGCTTATATGTAGTATGTTCTAATCGACACTGCTTGTTATTCATTAGATACATACACTGCTGCGAATAAATATTATTTGTTACTTCTGCCCATCCTGCACCTTTCATCTGCTGAACCTGATTTCCATGACCAAACTCATGTCCAAACAGCCATACACTTTTCTTAAAAGCTTCTGTAATAAGCATATTCTCTTCACAATTTGGAAAATTTGCACAAGTACCATTCCAGTTCGGGGCACCACCCCACGAACGGACTCCAAGCATACGATTGCGTGGCACTACATTGTGTTTTTCCAATCCCATCACTTTATATTCAATGGTCATAAGATCATCAAAATTATTTATTACACCAGTAATTTCATCAGGACAATATGTATTGAAAGCATTGACAGTATTTATTATCTGTACCAGATTTCCACAAACATCCATCATTGCATTAGTTATATTTTCCTTTTCAGCAATAGTAACTGCTTTTTGCAACATCTTTTTCCAATAATCATTGTCATGTTTGGCTCTCACATCCCAAAAACCTAATTCTATACCATAACAGAAGTGGATGTTTACAGTCTTCGGAGTATCCATATCTTGTGTTGTCCAGTATTGTACATAACCTGATCCATCTGTTGATACATCTATTATATTCAATCCCGGTTTCAATAAAATAGTCTGATTACCTCCATCTTCTCTCCAATCCTTAATATAAAGTTTAAGTTCATCGCTACCCAATTCATCACCTACAAATACAATGTATTTCTTATCTTTTTTAAAGAATATTCCTGTTGGATTATCACATATACTACGTTTACCAATGGTAAGTTCATTTCCTACTATTTGAGGATTCTTACAAGAACTATATTTACGTGAACGAAATTCCGTTGAATAAGAATTGCCCAACAATTCTTTTGCAACAGCTTTAACCATTGGATGAGTCATCTTCTCTATATCATCTATCGTAGTAGTACTTTTTAGTTTAGAAAACACATTATCTTCAAAATAATGTTTATCCTTCTGGAAATCAAAATCACATCCTTCGGCGATTTGATAACATTCAAACTCGGCAAAAGATACATTATTGGGACTTACATCACTTCTTTCAAGTTCCAATTTAATTTTTGAAACCTCCATCAAATTTACATCAATACGTACCATAGAAGACATTCCCTCTGCATTAAATTGTCCGCATGCTTTCCATTTGGTATCACCCTCCTTTTGATAAGAGACATACCCTTTTGATAGTTTATTTTGTGGTTTTGACACTGGATTCGTATGTAATAATATATAATCCACTCTATCATTAGATTGCGACAAAGTGTATTCGAATACTATAGATTTCATCGTCTTATCTGGTGATGAAGAATAAATTGTTGTCAAATCTCCATCTATTGTATTCTCAGGTTTCTGTTGCATATATTGGTTCCCTTGAGTCTTTATTACGCTTTTTACTTTAACTTTTATATCCTGAGGAATGACATCATCTACATCAGCTCCTTCTTGTTCTATAGGAATCTTTATTTCCAATGTTGAGGCTTTATCTTTTGGAGAGATAACAATAGTGTCGCGCCTTACAGAAAAACCAATATTGGCCGAGACATTATAATTATAATCAGTCTTTACCATTTCACCTCTACTATGATTCATATTCAACTTTAGCCAATCAGAAGAATTTACCTGATTCAATTCTACATTAGATGTTATTTCCAAATTAAAGTCTTGCTCTTCCTTTGTAAGATATTTAAATTTTACATTTGTCAGAATAGCAGGTTCTGTACCAAGTTGTACAATATGGATAGTATCATTTTCAATGCCAGTAGCCTTAATTATAAAATCAGCCTTACGCACTCCTATCCCTTCGTTTTTACCGACATTAATATTCAATAAATACATATCAGAAGCTGTTATTCCTAAAGAAGCATTACACCAAGCATAACCATCTGATTCTTGTGGTACCACATGCAAATCTTCCTGATTACTTAAAATTTTGATTTTTTCTTCACCACCACCGATTGGCATATTCAAGGTCTTGTTTTCCACTTTTATTTCAATAAATGGACTATCAGAAATTCCCTCTTCATCATTACATGAACAAACACTTAATAACATGATAAGTGCCAATAAAAAAAAATTATATTTTTTCATAAGATTTTCTGGTTTTAAAGTTTCAATACCACTTATTTCATACTCTTTTCAATCCAGAACAACAATGTATGATCTAATTATAATACATATTCATTATTGAAAATACACCGTTTAATAAAGAACTGATAATAACTCTGAAAGAAATATTGATTTTATAAAATCAGTGCCGGCTTAACTTCCGGCACTGATTATCATGACAAAACGATATCAATAATATCCTGGATTCTGTACCAGATGAGGAACTTTATTTGTTTCTTCCATAGGAATAGGCATAAGATACTGAGCCTGCTTGAATGTACGGATATTATTTAGTTCTGTAGGAACAAAAAATGTTTCATCAGTATTACCTTCAATATTCATACCCCAAACCTTTTCACCAAGTATACCGGCATCCTTCCATCTGCGCAAATCCCAGAATCTTTGATTTTCAAGATAAAATTCAATCTGTCTTTCACGACGATAAATTTCTCTCAATCCTTCTGCTGTCTCTGCCTTCTCAGGATGCTTTGCTTTCTTCCATGCATCATCTATTGTAGGAATACCGGCACGTACACGAATTCTGTCTATCAATGTTTTTGCTTCAGACAGTCTTCCTGTACCTCCTTGCAACACATCCTGTTCTATTAGTATTTCGGCAAGATCCATATACATTTCAGACATTCTTATCACAGGATATGGATATTGTATCGGGCCGTTTTGAAAAGCGGGATGAACAAATTTCTTGTTTAAATATCCTGTTCCTGAATAATTACCAGTTTGTCCGTCCATAAATCCGTTAGGATCATTTTTTCTGAACTTTACAACTATTGCCTTCTTATCATTTTTATTATTAGTTACCTTACCGTTATATTTTGCCATTTCATAATTTCCATTATGAAATGCTATCCATGCGAAGAAACGCGGTTCTCTTTCAAGATGAAGCTTTAAAGTACGACCGTTTGATGAAGAAAAGTAATTATTGCCATCATAACTCTTAGGCATATCCACTATACTATATCGTCCTTCATAATCGAACTGAGAATCTTCGTCTATAGGAAGACCATTCTTTGTGTAAAACATTTCTACAGTCTGCAATGTAGGAGCAATAGTACTCCAAGAATTCTTGTACCCGTTGGAAGATCTTTGTGTAGGGGTTGACTGATTCTGCAAAGCATACATTCCTTCCATACGTGTATCAACCATTATAACTTCAGGATTTGTACCTCCAACATTATCCATAAATGTATATCTGACAGAACGTTGATATTTATCAACAGGTCCTGGCTTTTGAGCTGATGGTTCGCCAGAATCATTAAATCCTGGAGCGTCATAAAGACGGAATCCCTTACCTTCAAGATAAGTAATAGCGTCTCTTGTCACTTTTTCGGCTTTCTCCAATTTCTTTATATCAACTTCCTGAGAAACCAGATTACGGCCGTCTAAAGGACTCTTAAATTCAGCATAAAATTCCGAATTTCCGTTAAATAAAGGCGAAGCTGCATAAAGAAAAACTTTAGCACGCAAAGCCTGTGCTACAGCTTTTGTAAGACGACCATAGTCATCACCATCATGACGCTCTGCAAGACCTATTTCCTCTGCTTCGGTTATCTTGCTATCTATAAAAGCAACGACTTCATCCACACTTGAACGTTCAGGCAATTCTTCTATAGGAGTAAGAGGATCTAATTTTTTATCCATTATTACAGAAGGGCCAAAAGCCCTGAAAGACAACCAATGATAGTATGCAACAAGCAATGTTGCCTCAGCCTTATAATATTGCAAATCGGTAGGTTCTATGTCAGGAGTCTTGTCTACTACTTCCAAAAACTGATAACACTGATGAATACCATCCCATATATTATTATAATACACCTTTACCAACGATGGTGAACTCGGAGAATAATATCCTCTTGGAAATATTGACCAATCATTTTTTTCCACAGCATTCATAATTTCTGCAGCAGAGAATTTATCCAAAGCTTCAGACATTCTTGGATCATACATTTTGGAATAACAAGAATATAAATATCCTTTTGCTGCAGCAGGATTCTGATATGTGTTTTCAGGCAACGGTCGTTCATCAGGAACAATGTCAAGATAATCACAGCCAGAAAGAATCATACTGGCTACAAATAAATAAGATATAAATCGTTTCATAATAATTATCATTTAAAAGTAAACTGAATACCAACATTAAATACTCTCTGAGTTGGATATTTCATACCGTTTCCACCTCCCATTTCAGGGTCCCAATATTTAAACGGTGAAAAAGTAAGAAGATTTGAACCACTTAAATATGCACGGAACATCTTAAATGTATATCCAACTTCGGCATTCTTAAGTTTCAAGAAAGAACCATTACGTAACCAGAATGAAGAACCAGCATAATTGTTATTGTTTGTATCACGTGTCAGACGAGGATACTCTGCATTAGGATTGGGGTTACTCTCGCTCCAATAATTATCTGCTATAAACTTCATGACACCTCTTGTAGCATTTTTTCCAAACGGATGAAAATTATCCATCAATATAGAAGTACGTGCAGCTCCCTGGAAAAAGAATGAAAAATCCCAGTTCTTATATTTCATAGAAGGACCGAAACCATATATTATCTCAGGAATATCAGGATGACCAATATATACACGGTCATTAGAGTCAATTATGTTGTCATAATTACCATTGGCATCAGGTTGATTTACATATTTTATATCACCTGCCATAGGTATATATCCTAATGTCTGTTCTGGATGAGAATTAACGTCTGCCTGATCTTTAAACAAACCGTCTGCTACATAAATCAAATGATCACCAAGAGAATGTCCTACACTGGAAAGATTAGGATACAATTGGAAAGGAGGTTCATCACGTTCCAATATCGTATTATGAGCATAAGTGAATGTACCCTTGAACGACAAGAAGAAGTCTTTGGTTATCTGCTTATTGAAATCAACTGACACATCAAATCCCTCGTTCTTCATCTTTCCTATATTATCGTATATCTTTGTAGAACCAGTCCCTATAAATGTAGGCAGAGTGTTTTTCTTCTGCATGAATATCTTGTCACGTATTTCCCTGAAATAGTCTACATTGATATTTAAAGCCCCCAACAACTGCATATCAAAACCTACATTAAGTTTTTTACCTACCTCCCAAGTCAAATCAGGATTATAATAACGGTTCCACATAGGTCCAGAATAATTTATATTTTGTTTTACACCTGTAGTATATTTCCAGCTATCGCTATGTAATACTATATCTTCAAGATAGGCATAACGTTCATCTATACCATCATTACCTACAAGACCATACGAAGCACGTAATTTAAGATGAGATATGGTATTTGCAACAGATTGCCAAAACTTTTCCTGAGAAATATTATACCCAATAGCCACTGAAGGGAAAAAACCAAAACGGTTTCCTTTAGCAAAGTTTTCAGAGCCATTATATCCGAAGTTCACTTCAGCCAAATAACGATTGTCAAAAGCATATGATAAACGCCCAGCTATACCTTGCTTGCGACGTGGAAGTGATGAAAGTAAATTACCTGGAGCATTCTGATTATACTGGTCCTGATTATAAAGAAACATGGCATTAACATCGTGATTTCCAAATTTGCGTTTATAATCCAAATATGCCTGAAAGAAGATACGACGATCTCCAGTAGATTCTCCTTCAGTACTCAAAGCTGTGTTCTGTTCATTACCTACACGACTCAATATATACTCACCTGTTTCTGGATTAAAATCACTTACCTCAAACTGATTATATCCGGCAGTACGTTTTACAGTAGTGCTTGACCAATTCTTGAAAGAAGCGAGAACATGAAATTTCAATCCTTTTGTAATCATATCCAAGTCCTGCTCTATGCGAAGGTTTGCATTAACTGTACTTGAGAATTGTGATTTATAACTTTTCACATACTCTGCTACAGGATTACGGTAACCATTGTTGTAAATACCACCTGACATTCCACCCCAAAGAGGATAAAATTCTTTATCACTACGGTTTGGAAAAACTATAGGAAAATCTACAGGAGAAGCCTCTCTTGACAACGAAAACAAATCATTTGGAGTAGCATTAGGACCTCCCCAATCACGAAGGCTGACATTCAGACCTAAAGAAATCTTTGTAGATTTAGTAGCATTTATATCAAGATTGTTTACAAAGTCATAACGTGTTACGTTTATATTGTTGTTATAAGAAAAATAATCCTTGCTCAAAGACTTAAGATTTCCCGCATCATGTTTTATAGAGGCACTCATGAAATATTTAACCACCTTCTTCCCACCACGAATATTGAAATTAAAACGCTGTGCCAAAGCTGTCTTTTTGAACATTTCATCATACCAATTTACATTTGGATAAACATACTTGTTAAGTTCTTGTTCTGTTCCTCGTATTTTATCTTCACTGTAAAGACCTGTATTTATCCCACGTGTAACAAGAGCTTCGTTATACAACTTCATATAATCTATACCTCCTACCATTTCCGGAACATCTGTCATCTGTGAAACAGAACCCTCAAGTCGGAAATTAATGACAGGCTTAAGCAAATCATCACCCGATTTTGTTGTAACAATCATTACACCATTAGCACCACGCGTACCATACATGGCTGTAGCAGTTGCATCCTTCAATATAGAAAAACTCTCAATGACTTCAGGATCAAGGGCATTGAGATCTGAAGCACTTATTTCAACCCCATCAAGAACAATCAAAGCTCCTGTGGCACCACTGAAAGTAGATTTACCACGAATCCAAAAATCAGCACCATCTGCACCAGGCTGACCACTTCGCTGAACAGCCACGACACCAGCCATTCGTCCGGCAAAACTGGTACTCAAACTGGAAGATGGAACTTTAAGTTCAGCAGGTCTGACCTGTTGTATAGAGCCTACCATTGTTTCCTTTTTCTGTCCTACTCCAAAGGCGGTAACAACTACTTCTTCGAGAGTCTCTGTATCTTCTTTTAATGTTACATTTATTATATTGTCTTTACCTATTGTTATTTCCTGACTCTTATATCCTATATAAGAAAATATAAGTACATCCCCTTTTGCTGCCTTTATTTGAAATTCACCAGTTATATCCGTTATAACTCCTTCTGTGGTACCCTTCAAAACTACATTTGCTCCAATAACACTCTCTCCGTTCTGGTCACGTACAATCCCCCGTATTGTCTTGTTCCTTTTATTGTTTGCCGGTTTCGAAGTTGATTCACGCCTCAACATTATCTGCCTGTCATTTATCTCGTACCCTACTCCTTTACCTGCAAAAAGTTCGTCAAGCACTTCATTTATTTCCTTGCCGTTTGCATCTACGGTCACTTTTTGTGACGGGTCGAATGTATCTTCATAGTACACAAATACAAATTCACTCTCACTTTCTATCTTATTCAAAACTTCCTTGACTGTAGAATTTGACAAACTGAATGTAAACTGTACCGTCTGGGCATATACTTCAGAAGCATCAATATTTGTTACAGGAAGTAAAAATAATGGAAGAGTACATAGCGTTTTAAATCTATTAACACCCAAAATTCTTCGTTGTTTTTTATTTTCCATACTTTCGTATTCAGTTAAAGGTTACATTACTTTTCTAAAAAGTTAATTTATCACTTATCCGGAAGATACGGCAATATCTTTCGGATATTTTTTCGGGCAGAGATTCTTTATGTTTTCATGTTATAATTAAATTAACAGGTTAATACTTCATTTATTTTTAGTTACTACAAATTTCTGTTCTTTTCCTGTACCTGCAACATTTATAGGTGCAGTATATTTCAAGCGCCTCAAAACTTCGTCTACAGTACATTCCAAATCCAGATTACCGTATATCTTCATTGTACCGACTTCGTCCGTATAGGATATATCTATGCCATAATATCTTTCCAAACGCTTAAATACCGATGACAACGGTGTTGCATCAAGTTTTAACAAGCCTTTAGTCCATGCCATATAGTCTGAAGCATTGACATGCTTCTTACCTTTTATCCTGTTGTCACTGATCAAGGCCAGTTCGTCAGGTTTCAGCACAAGCTCTCCATCCTGCTTATCCTTAAGTTTTACAGAACCTCTGACCAATGCTACATTTGCATTGCCGTCCTGACTATATGCATGAACATTGAACGCAGTTCCAAGAACTTGTATATCGCAAGATGTAGTACTTACCACAAAAGGGGCTTGTTCATTTTTCACTACATCTATATATATTTCACCGTCTACGAATATTTCACGATGGCTTTTCTTAAACTTATCAGGATAAACAACTTTTGTTCCTGCATTTACATGAAGTGTTGAACCATCCGACAGAATAAGACATGTGTGTTTTCCTCTTGGGACAATAAGCTGATGATATCTTGTATCTTGTGGCTTGTCTATGGTCCTGTTTCCTAACTGGACTTTTTTTTCAGACTTACTATAGTCTATAGTCACGTTATTTTCAACATCTGCCATCTGCTTGTCCTCTGCAAGAAGTTGTATTTTTTCTGTTTCAAACTCTATATCTTTATTAATAGAATTATATACGGCAAGCATGTCTGGAGAGTTTTTTTCTTCATATTGATTATGAAATAAAAGCACCATTCCTGTCAATATTGCAGCAGCACTCATAGTCCAAAATACATACTGCACTTTTTTCGAGAATATGTTTTTTCGTTTTGTACGGTTTATTTCGGATACGATACTATTCCATCCTCGGTTTTCTTCCTCAATTGTAGGAACAATTTCCTTTGAACGGAAAAATTCTATTGTCTTACGAAATATATTTATTTTTTCTTCAATCTTCATATTGAAACTATGTTTTATCTTAATACGACACAGGAAGAAAATACTACTCAGTGTCTATTGTTTTTTTTAGAATTTATATGTGCTTTCTACCTATATACGAACAGGATAGAAAAATCTACTCATAAGAAACAAATATTTTTCAAAAAAAATCTCAACTGATACAGGAATGTCAATCTATTATTTCGCTGACGAACTGAAAAAAGCTGACTAAAGAGATGGATTTTGCTGTAAGAATATCACGCAATTTGGACAGGCTCCTTGAAAGAAGGTTCATAGACGACTGTATGTTCATATTCATAACATCTGCCACCTCCCTATGTGAAAGTTCCTTGATATAACGAAGATAAAGTATGTGCTTCTGTTGAGGTGTAAGCAAAGAAATAGCATGCATCAATGCCTTTCTCATGCGTATTTCATCGTCACTATGACCAAATATATCATCGGAAAAATCATCGGACAATGTTTCTGCAAATATTTCATCATCAAACGAAAAACACTCCGACTTGCTGCTTGCTGATGTCTGCTTGTCGTTTATCATATTGCGAAGTGATTTGAGCAGATAAGAACGTGGCGATTCTGTATATGACAGACGCGAACTCTTTGCCAATTTCACAAAAAGTTCCTGAATACAGTCGCGTACCAACTCTATGTCAGGGCAGCATTTTTTTCCATAATTAAGAAGAAGAGCATAGTACCTCCTGTACAATGCTTCCAATGCCTGCAGATTTCCTTCACACAGTCCTTCCCAGACATCACAATCTTCTTTCTGTAAATATGGATTTGTCATTTTTCTTAATAACTGGAATTTTCGAAAGTGACAAATATACAAATTTTAATTATATCGTGTAATATTTATGATAATTATTATATATTATATTGAAAAGACTATATGTTTCCATATTAAAATAGTATATTTTATTGGTATCTTTCTTGTATCTAGTAGTTTCTTAATATTCATTGACTTTATATTATCTGTAAATCAATACTATATTTCTATAGATGAAAGTTACATTTATGAAAATGAGAATTACACTTCTAGAAATGGAACTTGCATTTATAGAAGATAACAGGGTGTTTTGAATTCTGTAGCACCATATTATAAAGAATATGAAAAGATTATTTAATTTTGTATGAGTGTCAACAGAAATTATTATTCTAAACATTAATACTTTGTATAGAAACAATAACAATATAATAAATTATGGATTTAAAAATGATTAACCTAAAAACACTAATTCTCGCTATGTTTTCGTGCTACAGCATGTTGTTGCAGGCC
The DNA here is from genome assembly GCA_020026175.1 of Phocaeicola sp. Taxonomy (GTDB): domain Bacteria; phylum Bacteroidota; class Bacteroidia; order Bacteroidales; family Bacteroidaceae; genus Phocaeicola. Next base: position 43,524 of record JAHHQV010000005.1, read on the forward strand.
GAACGAAGAGAATTTACTTTGGACGGAATGTGGAAATTCCGTTTCTCACATCAGGTAGAAAATGGCAGTGCCATAGAAGTACAGGTGCCGCATACATGGAACTCGCAGGATGCCTTGGCAGGAAATCCGGCTTACAAAAGGGGAATAGGAAACTATGAAAAGAGTATCTTTGCAGACAACAGTTGGAAGGGAAAACGTGTTTTCCTACGGTTTGGAGGTGTCAATTCGGTAGCTTCTGTTTTCGTGAACGGAAAATTTGTAGGCGAGCATCGTGGTGGCTACAGTGCCTTCGTTTTCGAGGTAACGGATTGTCTGAAATATGGGGATGACAATACTCTGCTTGTAAGGGTGAACAACAGCGAACAGCTTGACATAATGCCATTGGTGGGCGACTTTAATTTTTATGGTGGAATATATCGTGAAGTGTCGCTTATGATTACAAATGATGCCTGCATCACTCCGCTCGATTTTGCTTCGCCGGGAGTGTATCTCACACAGTCGTCTGTATCAAAAGATGAAGCTAAAGTAGAAGCTTTGGTGAAACTATCTAACCGTGGATGCAAAAAGACTTTGCGCATAGAAACAAAGGTGAAAGACCGTCAGCATATAGTGGTTCAGAATAATGAGACTGTAACCCTGGAAGCAGATGCTGAAGGCAAAGCAATACTGCCACTTATAATAAAAAAGCCTCATCTGTGGAACGGCAAAAAAGACCCTTTCATGTATCAGGTGGAAGTGACTTTATGGGACGACGACAAGATGACAGATAAAGTGGTACAGCCTTTGGGACTAAGATATTATCATGTTGATCCGGAGAAAGGATTCTTCCTGAATGGAGAACATCTTACACTTCAAGGTGTATGCCGACATCAAGACCGTCATGAAATTGGTAATGCCTTGCGTATGTGTCATCATGAGGAGGATGTGGAGATTATGATGGAAATGGGAGTCAATGCCATCCGTCTGGCCCATTATCAGCAGGCCGAGGAAATATACGACCTTATGGACAAGAACGGAATCGTTACATGGGCGGAAATACCGTTTGTAGGTCCTGGAGGATACCTGGACAAGGGGTTTGTTGACAGTCCTGCTTTCCGCTCTAACGGCAGAAACCAGCTTATGGAACTAATAAGGCAAAACTACAATCATCCGTCTATCTGCTTTTGGGGGATATTCAACGAACTGAAAGAAAGTGGTGACAATCCTAACGAATATATCAAGGAACTGAATCTGCTGGCTCATAAGGAAGACCATACACGTCCTACTACTGCTGCAAGCAATCAGCAAGGTGACATGAACTTCATTACAAACCTGATTTGCTGGAACCGTTACGACGGATGGTATGGAGGTATGCCAGAGTCGTTGGCTAAATTTCTGGACAGTATGCATCAGAAACATCCCGAAATATGTATCGGTATAAGCGAATATGGCGCGGGAGCAAGTGTCTATCATCAGACAGATTCTTTAGTACGCCCACGGCCTGTAAGTTCGTGGCATCCCGAAAACTGGCAGACTTTCTATCATATAGAGAATTGGAAAATAATTCATGAGCGTCCGTTTGTATGGGGTAGTTTTGTGTGGAATATGTTCGATTTCGGTGCTGCCCATCGTCATGAGGGTGACCGTCTGGGAGTAAACGACAAGGGGCTTGTGACATTTGACAGGAAAGTAAAGAAAGATGCCTTTTATTTTTATAAAGCCAACTGGAATACAGAGAAGATGATACACATTGCAGGAAAGCGCTGCAACAAGGCTATTTCTAAAGAAAGAGACCTGATTGTGTTCAGCAACTGCAAAGAGATTGAATTGTTTGTCAACGGAAAAAGTATAGGCAAACAAAGACCTGATGATTATGCCATAGTGGAATGGAAGAATATTCCCTTGCAAAAAGGATGCAATCATATTGTTGTAAGATCTGTTACCAAACCATTCTTGTCTGACAGTTTCGTAGTTGAAAAATAATATTCAGAAACCAGCCTTTGCCTAGATACAATGTAATCGGCAGTTTTTTTTATGCATTATAAGTAACTTTATATTCAAAAAGAGATTGTAAATCCAATTTGATTAATTAAATTTGTGAAAAGACATAAACAATACCTATTAGCCATGAAAGAAAATTTTGTAATAAATCTTGGACGCCAGCTTGGTAGCGGTGGAAAAGAAATAGGAGAAAAACTTGCGAAAGAACTTAATATATCTTTTTATGATAAGGAACTTATAAATCTGGCATCAAAGGAAAGCGGCTTGTGTCGTGAGTTTTTTGAACAGGCAGACGAAAAAGCATCACAGACTATTCTTGGAGGTCTTTTCGGTTCGAGATTTCCTTTCCTCACTGAAGGGGCGTATCTATACAACTCTTATCTGAGCAATGACTCTCTGTTTAAAATACAAAGTGATGTGATAAAGCATCTGGCAGAAAAGGAGTCGTGTCTCTTTGTGGGAAGGTGTGCAGACTACATACTCAGAGACCATGAAAGATGTTTCAATGTATTTATCTCTGCATCGCCAGAAGCAAGGATTGAACGACTGGTTTCTACGTTGAACATAACACCCGATGAGGCTGAAATACTTATCGAAAAGGCAGATAAGAAACGTTCTTCTTACTATAATTATTATAGCTACAAAATATGGGGTGCTGCTGCCACTTATCATCTTTGTGTTGATTCTTCCGTTCTGGGCATAGACGGCACTGTGGAACTTGTGAAGAACTTTGCAATCAAAAAATTGGGCCTGTAAAGACACGTATATATAAACAAAAAAAAGAATCACTGCAGAATGTGTATGATAAATACCATTTTTCGTGCAGTGATTCTTTTTTTCATGTCATTATCCTTAATACATAGCAACTGAATGTCAACGCATTACAGCTATACTCTATATACAGCCTATAGTATCAGAACAACAGATAACACACCAACTGATTATATATTTGCTATACTCATAATATCTGCAAATACTCCGGCAGCCGTAACACTTGCTCCTGCTCCATATCCTTGTATAAGCATAGGATATTCTTTATATCGTTCTGTTGTAAGTAGAATTATATTGTTTGTACCTTCAAGATTATAAAAAGGGTGGGTAAATCCTACTTCCTGCAAGGATACACTTCCTTTACCGTCTTCAAGCTTGGCTACAAACTTCCATCTCTTGTTTTCCGAATCAAGGACCTTTCTTCTTGCTTCAAATTCGGCATCAAGCTTTGAAATATTCTTCCAGAAATCATCTATGGAACCTTCAAAATATTCATCAGGAATGAAAAGGTTCTTCTCTACATCCTCCTTGTTCAGTTTATATCCTGCTTCGCGTGCCAATATGACAAGTTTTCTAATCACATCTTTGCCCGACAAGTCTATCCTTGGATCAGGCTCGGAATATCCTCCTTTCTTTGCAAGACGGATAGTATCGCTTAATGGAGTATCTGCGCTTATCTTGTTAAAGATGAAATTCAGGGTGCCACTTACTACTGCTTCTATTTTCAGGATCTTGTCACCGCTGTTTATCAAGTCATTTATGGTATTAATAACTGGAAGTCCGGCACCGACATTTGTTTCGAACAAGAATTTCACACCTCTCTGTCGGGCTATATTCTTCAATCCTTCATATATGGCATAATCGGACGAAGCAGCTATCTTGTTGGCTGCAACTACTGATACGTTATGACTTAACAAATCCTTGTACAATCCTGCAATGTCAGCACTTGCAGTACAATCAACAAATACTGAGTTGAAGATATTCATTCCTATAATCTCGTTTTTCAGGACTTCGGGAGAAGAAGCCATACCTTTATCTTCCAAATCTTTGCGATACCCAGACAGGTCTATGCCTTCACGCGTAAAGTATGCTTTATGTCCATTGGCTATACCTACTACATTCAGCTTCAGCCCACGCTCTCTCATCAGTTTCTCCCGTTGGCAATGAATCTGTTCAATCAAACTTTTACCTACCGTACCAATACCGCATATGAAAAGATTCAGTACTTGGTACTCAGACAAGAAAAAAGAGTCATGAATAACATTAAGGGTTTTTCTTAAAGAAGAAGATTCTACAACAAACGAAATATTGGTTTCGGAAGCCCCCTGAGCACATGCTATCACATTGATTCCATTGCGTCCCAAAGTTCCGAAAAGTTTGCCGGCAACACCTGGAGAATGCTTCATGTTTTCTCCTACTATGGCTACCGTGGCAAGATTCCTCTCTGCCAGCATAGGAGAGATTTCTCCCATCTCTATCTCCTTTTTAAACTCTTCGTCAAGAACCGCACATGCCAAATCCGAATCTTCATTTCTTACACCTATTGAAGTCGAATTTTCGGACGAAGCCTGCGATACCAAGAAAACACTAATGCCATTTTCAGCTAAAGTCTTGAATATGCGATGGTTTACTCCAATAACTCCTACCATTCCAAGTCCTGTCATAGTAATAAGGCATGTATCATTTATTGAGGAGATTCCCTTTATAGGCTTTGAAAAATGGTCTGCATCATGTTTTATTATTGTACCTGTTGCATCGGGATTGAAAGTGTTCTTTATAAGTATAGGTATGTTCTTATGACATACAGGGTAAATAGTTGGAGGATAAACAACTTTTGCTCCAAAATTACAAAGTTCCATCGCTTCAACATAACTCAACTCAGAAATAGGGTATGCCGTACTTATAACCCTAGGGTCGGCAGTCATGAATCCATCTACGTCAGTCCATATTTCAAGAATTTCAGCATCCAAGGCAGCAGATATAATAGATGCTGTATAATCTGAACCTCCACGACCAAGATTGGTCACCTCACCAGTATTCTTGTCTGTGGATATGAAACCGGGAACCAATGACACTTTAGGAAGTTCACTGAAAGTTTCTTTAACCAGAGTGGTTGTCAACTCAGAATCAAGTATATGTTTGTTGTGTTTCTTTTCGGTCTTTATGAATTTACGCGAGTCGAACCATACAGCATCTTTTATCAGAGTAGCGACTATAATAGACGACAGGCGCTCTCCGTAACTTACTATAGTGGCCGAAGTTTTGGAAGACAAATCATGAATAAGAAAAATTCCCTGAAAAATATCTTTCAATTCGCTAAGCAATTCGTTTACCTTATCAAGAAGAATCTCTCTGTCATTTCCTGCAGGGATTACAGTATAAACCATTTCAATATGACGGTTTACAATAATCTTCAGTTCTTTTTCATATTCAGGATTTCCTTCAGAGGCCATTTGGGAAGTCTTTATCAACTTGTCTGTTATCCCTCCTAATGCTGATACTACAACTATTACTTTATCATCTGCTGATTCAACTATCTTCTTTACGCTCAACATACTGTTGAAAGAGCCAACAGAAGTTCCGCCAAATTTCAAAACCTTCATACTAACAAATATTATATGACATATTGACAACCGATATGATACATAACGGACATCAATAAAAAAACAAAATATAGAATTGATATAATAAAAAGAATATATGCTTACATCCGTAAGCGTGTATCACGTAGAAACACATTACATTATACGACTATCCCCTAAGGGACATCCCTTTACCACAAGTTGTAACGAACATTCGTCCCATTCCTACCATTGTGATATTGTTATAATGTACTGTCATCGTTGTAGAGATATTATTTAAAGTTATTATGACGGCAAATATAGAAACATTTTTCTACAAATAAAAAGAAATCGGTATTTTTTAAAAACAAAACACCGATTTACAGTAACAAAATATATTATTCAACTATAAATATTGGATATTATATTCAATATAGACAATATCATATCAGTCTTTTTTATGCATACTGAATTCACAACCGCAATATTGCTGATTATAAAAACTATATTCCTTTATTATGGCGATACGACGTTCACTCAGTCCACCTTTTCTCCAGTTCTGTTCCCACCATACCACGTTGTCGTATGGTTCAACTGCATAATGGCCTGCATCATTTATCTGGTCAAGGCTTTTCCATCTGGAAGAAGCAAGAGTAGTTGTTATAACACCAAATCCATTCTCGCTAGCATAACGTGCAGTTTCACGTAGACGCATTTTAAAACATCTTAGGCAACGTCCTCCCCTCTCAGGTTCACTTTCCAAACCTTTGATATATCCAAGCCAATCTTCATGATTGTAATCGGCATCAATTATATCAAGTCCCAATGATTGTGCATATCGTGTACACTCGGTTTTCCTTATATTATATTCTTCTAAAGGATAAATATTAGGATTGCAATAATAAACAGTAGGACGTATGCCATTGTTCAACAAACATTCTATAATGGCAGAAGAGCATGGAGCGCAACACGTATGCAGCAACACTTTATCAACTCCACCTGGAACATCTATGGTAAACTTGCCGTTTTTCTTATTTTTCAAATGTTTTTCTCTCTGATAAGCTATTCTTGGAGTTCCATTTGCAACAAATATTATACCACAACGTTTGAATCCGTTTTTTTCAAGCAAATGCTGCATTACCTTATTGTCGGCATGAGTATCTGCTCTAAGACAAGGTGAAATTTTAGTACACCAATCTATACAATAAGACGCAATCCCTTTGACACTGCCATCTGAGGCCAATCTATGAATCACATAATATGGAGAATTACTGGGCCATTCTCCATCCTCTATATGCGAATAAGTAAAGTCAGGACCCTTGATAAGACAGAATGTAGCAACTATTTTATCAGAAGAATCCAAACAAACATAACAATGACCTTGGTTTATCTCCTGAAGTATAAGTTCCTTCTGTGGATAACCATCAATCCATTGATTTGCATTTCCTGTAGACTTCATAAAATTGCGTGCTATGGAAAATATATCCATCAATCTTTCCATATCATTTACTTCGGCTCTTCTTGTTCTTATATTCATTTTCCGTCTTATTAAAAATCACATTACAAATGTAGTACTTATATGTCATTTTATCTATCTATAATAAAAAAAGAACTGCAAATAGTATATTTCATTTGCAGTTCTTCTCTATAATTCAATTATACAACAGTAATCTATCTGTTCTTATACATATTTTCGTAATAGTTCTGATAATCACCACTGGTAACACTCTTTACCCATTCTTGATTTTCAAGATACCATTTGATTGTCTTTACTATACCATCCTCAAACTTAGTTTCAGGAGTCCATCCCAATTCTTCTGTTATCTTCTTCGGATCTATGGCGTAACGTTGGTCATGTCCCAAACGGTCTTTCACGAAAGAAATAAGTGAGTCATTTATCCAGTTGATATCAATTTCTCCATTCTCATCCAAATCCTTCTTCTTAAGAATCTTTCTAAGTTCAGGATTTTCCTTCATCATATGATGTATTGTGCTGATGGTAAGCTTTACTATTTCAATGTTTGTTTTTTCATTGTGTCCACCAACATTATAGATTTCACCATTTCTTCCATTACAAACTACCATATCAATAGCCTTACAATGGTCTTCTACATAAAGCCAATCTCTAACATTTGAGCCATCACCATATACAGGAAGTCTTTTCCCTTCAAGAATATTCTTTATGATAAGTGGAATAAGTTTTTCTGGAAAATGATACGGACCATAGTTGTTTGAACATCTAGTGATAGTGACAGGCATCTTGTATGTATCATGATAAGCCATGACAATCATATCTGCACTAGCCTTTGACGCACTATATGGACTATGAGGGCATAATGGAGTTTCTTCTGTAAAGAATCCTTCATTTTCCAAAGAGCCATATACTTCATCGGTTGAGACCTGATGGTATCTTACATCTTTTCTCCAGGTAGGATAACCGTTTTCATCCTTACCTGTCACCCATGCCTTGCGTGCTGCATCCATAAGATTTTGTGTACCAAGGATATTTGTATGTAAAAACAATTGTGGATTTTCAATGCTCCTGTCTACATGACTTTCGGCTGCGAAATTGACGATACAGTCAAATTTATAATCAGCAAACAAGCGTTCTACAAGGTCTTTATCGCATATACTTCCTTTAATGAAAAAACAATTTTCATTGTCTATATCACCAGCTATAGTAGCCAAATTGCCGGCATATGTCAAAGCATCCAATATAACAACTGTGATGTCTTCGTGTTTCTTTAAAATATACTTGATGTAATTGGCTCCGATAAAGCCTGCTGCACCTGTTACCAAATAAGTTCTCATATATATCTTTTATAATTTCGTTGCAAATTTGGTAAAGATTTCTTTAACTGACAAATATTTTAGCAATTAATCTCCCAACTCTATCACTTCCAAATCAGAAAAAGCCCCATTATCTACACTAAACCTGACGAGGGTCCTTACTTTATGAAAACCGTATTTCCCAGCAGCTCCCGGATTAATATGCAGAATATCCAATTCTTTATCAAATTTCACTTTTAGTATATGTGAATGACCGCTTACAAATAATTTAGGCTTTTCATCCATAAGCATCCTTTTCACCATAGGTGCATATTTCCCTGGATACCCTCCGATATGCTTTATAAAGACTTTTGCACATTCTATCTCAAAAATATTTGTTTCAGGTAATATCTTTCTGAGAGGCTGACCGTCAATATTTCCATATACCCCTCTGAAAGTTCTAAAAGACTGTAGTTTTTCATACAATTCTACAGAGCCTATATCACCTGCATGCCATATTTCATCACATTCTTCAAAATACTTAAAGTATTTGTCATCCCAATAAGCATGGGTATCAGACAATAATCCTATTCTTTTCATGCCATTATGCTATATCTATAACATTATTTCAATATAGCAGCAAGCTTTTCTATTATTTCAGGATTAGGAACATTCTTCTTCTGAGTTACAAGTATGGCAAAGTTTTCTGCCATTATTTCTTCTGGATTTATTATGCAATCAGTATTTTTACCTACCTTATCATAGAAATCTCCAATCTCATTCAGACCGTAAATTACAGTTTTGCCATCTACCTGTATAGGAATAAAATTCTCATTCAATGGTATGAATCCAATCTGGAGCTGTTCGTCCAAGTTATTGGTTATTGTATCACTCTTTGAATATACAATCATAGAACACTTCTGCTGCACACCGTTAACATTAAACTCTGCGTAGCTGTCATAAGTTTCCACATCAGGATTCGAAATTCTCTTCTTAATAATATCTATAGGGAAAAATATTTCACGTTCTAACACATTAAAGCCTATTATAGAATATGCTTTCTTTCTGAAATTCTTATCTGCTCTGGATAAAAGATGAAACAAAGAATTGGCTATAATATATTCCATCTGTTCTTTTGAAGCAAACTTCAAGGTACTATCACCCAATGCTATCCAGTTTTTCCTTGTATATGCAGAAACATTAAACTCCTCTTTCATTGAAGTCTTTACAAAAACTAACGTCATAGGATATTTAACATTTAGTTTAAGATTTGTCATTTTGACCTGTAACGACTTGAATGCATCCGAAACTTTCTGTTTTTCAGCATCACTCCAGTTCATGGCTTCATTCATTGCAAGTCTCAGCAGTTCAGACTTTCTTCCTTTTTCTTTACCAAGACGCAAATCAATATCAAGATTATTAAGCTTATTAGTGAAATTATCAATATCAGTAATCAGCATCTGCGACTCAGCTTTTGTTGCAAAACGAAATGAAAGTTTTTTTTGAGCCATTGCCGACAAAGAGCAGAAGCATAAAGCGAAAGACAATAATAGGTATGGTATTTTCATAAGTCTAAAAATTTAATTCTTGTTATATTATTAAAGTTAGTAACTACGTAAAAGTACATAAAAAAAGTCATCCACAATCAAATGGGTATATTTTTTACGAAATTTTATAGTAAAAACTTACCATTTTGATTGCAGATGACTATATATTTCAAATGAAAAACAATACTATTCCTTATCTTTCAATGCAGAAAAAATCTGAGACTCAAGTTCCTCTGCCAGTTCTGGATTATCTTGTATACAAGCTTTAGCTGCATCTCTACCCTGTCCCAGTTTTGTATCATTATAGCTATACCAAGAACCACTCTTCTTTATGATACCCAATTCAGCGCCTAAGTCGATAATTTCTCCACTCCTTGAAATACCTTCACCAAACATAATATCAAACTCTGCCTTTCTGAAAGGTGGAGCCACTTTGTTTTTCACAACCTTAACGCGTACTTGATTACCTATCACTTCTTCTCCATCTTTCAATTGAGTGGCACGACGGATATCAAGGCGTACCGATGCATAAAATTTCAAAGCATTACCACCAGTTGTTGTTTCAGGATTACCAAACATAACGCCTATTTTTTCACGCAACTGATTGATAAAAATACAAGTAGTATTTGTCTTGTTTATAGTAGAAGTAAGTTTTCTCAAAGCCTGCGACATAAGTCTTGCCTGAAGACCTACTCTATTGTCGCCCATATCACCTTCAATCTCAGCCTTAGGAGTAAGAGCTGCAACAGAGTCTATAACTATTATGTCAATAGCAGAAGATCTGATAAGTTGGTCTGCAATTTCCAGAGCCTGTTCACCATTATCAGGCTGAGATATAAGCAGATTATCTATATCGACACCCAATTTAGCTGCATAGAAACGGTCGAAAGCATGTTCTGCATCAATAAAAGCAGCTATACCACCGGCTTTCTGCGCTTCTGCTATTGCATGTATAGCCAAAGTCGTTTTACCAGATGATTCCGGGCCATATATTTCAATAATACGTCCTTTAGGATAACCACCTACCCCCAAAGCAGCATTAAGTCCTATAGAACCTGTAGGAATCACTTCCACCTCTTCTATATCATCATTACCCATCTTCATGATAGAACCTTTACCAAAGTTCTTTTCTATCTTATCCATAGCAGCCTGAAGAGCCTTCAGCTTATCAGCATTGCCTGCTTTTGACGTGTTGTCTATTCCGCCTTCAAATTCCAATTCGTCTTTTTTTGCCATAAATTAAAGTTTTAAAATCTTCACTTTTAAAAGTTTTTCAGTTTGTATACGAACTGCTAAACATACAACCAATACATTTTTATAGTGTCTCTATACATTAATCATATAGTATGAAGTCCGAAAAAACCTTTTAAATTATAGAATCTCATTTCAAAATTTGAGCTGCATGATCTTTAGTCTTGATTTCCTTTGGAAGGATAATCCTCTCTATCACGCCATTTTCATCGATTATAAAAGTAGTACGGAAAGTTCCCATATATTTTCTTCCATACATGCTCTTTTCGCCCCATACACCAAACTGCTGAACAAGATTCAGTTCAGTATCTGCTATAATAGTAAAAGGCAATTTATTCTTTTCTATAAATTTCTGATGAGATTTAGAGTCCTGTATACTTGCTCCAATCACTTCAAATCCAGCATTCTTCAGCTCATCGTAGTTATCACGAAGATTGCAAGCCTGGGTTGTACACCCACTTGTCATATCTTTAGGATAAAAATACAGAACTACTTTCTTTCCTTTATAATTGCTTAAGCGAATTTCTTCACCTTTTTCATTTAATCCCAAGAAATCAGGTGCTATTTCTCCAACATTCATTTTAGCATTTATTGTTTTCAATTAGTCGATTGACATAATTGCCACACTAACATAAAGAGTAAGCCTATATCAATCATATATTATAAAATACTATTATAATTCCAAATCACCATTAAACACTTCATGCCATGGAAGTCCGTACATATTCAAAGCTTCCATAAACGGATCTGGATCAAACTCTTCCACATTCCATACTCCCGGACGTTTCCAAAGACCTTTCAAGAACATCATCGCACCAATCATGGCAGGAACACCTGTGGTATAGCTTACTCCCTGCATGCCAGTTTCCTTGTAAGCTTCCTGATGAGAGCAGTTATTGTATACATAATAAGTACATTCCTTTCCATCCTTTATACCACGTATTCTACAACCTATAGAAGTTTCACCTTCATAATTTTCGCCCAAATCCTGAGGATTAGGAAGTACAGCCTTAAGAAACTGCAAAGGAACTATTTCCATTCCATTATAATTGATAGGCTCTATACTTGCCATACCTATATTCTGAATAACCCTCAAGTGAGTAAGATATTCCTGACCGAATGTCATCCAGAATCTAGCACGTTTGATTGTCGGGAAATTCTTCACCAGCGACTCAAGTTCTTCATGATAAAGGAGATAAGAATCACGGGCTCCGATATTAGGATAAGTCAAGTCTTTATGAAATTCAAGAGGAGATGTAGTCACCCATTTTCCATCTTCCCAGTAACGTCCGTTCTGAGTTATTTCACGGATATTAATTTCCGGGTTGAAATTAGTAGCAAAAGCCTTATGATGGTTACCTGCATTACAGTCAACTATATCAAGATAGTGAATTTCATCAAAGTGATGTTTGGCAGCATAAGCTGTATACACTCCACTCACACCTGGGTCGAAACCACACCCAAGGATAGCAGTCAGTCCAGCTTCTTCGAAACGTTTCTTATAAGCCCATTGCCAGCTATACTCAAAGTGAGCTTCATCCTTTGGCTCATAGTTAGCCGTATCAAGATAGTTTACCCCAGCCTTCAAGCAAGCCTCCATTATTGTAAGGTCCTGATATGGAAGAGCTACATTAATAACGATTTCGGGTTTAAAACTGCTGAATAAAGATACAAGCTCGTCAACATTATCAGCATCAACCTTTGCTGTTTTGATGTTAGGATTTCCAATTGCTTCAACAATTGCATCACATTTTGACTGGGTACGGCTGGCAATCATCACTTCAGTAAAAACGTCAGGATGCTGAGCCACTTTGTGTGCAACAACGGTACCTACACCGCCTGCACCGATAATCAATACTTTACTCATTTACTTGTTATAAAAAAATAGAAATTTTAATTCCCGGTAAACGTTACCGATCAATATGCAAATATAAACATTTTTCGATAACACGATGCAGTATTAAAGAATAATAGTCATTTTTAGAATAAATATTTTTTTTTGTAATTTTGTATTACAAAAATCCGTATAGTGATTTTTAGTATTTAATAAAAACATATTTAATATGAAGAAATTATTTTTAAGTGCTGCTTTTTTAAGCGTTTTATTTATGGCTTCTTGTGGAGACAAAAGTAATAAAGCTGATCTTTCCGGCAAATGGAACATTATATCCATAGAAGGACAAAACATTACAGGTAAATCAAATGCTTTCATAGGATTCGACACTAAAGAAGGCAAGATATATGGTAATGCAGGATGTAACAACATAATGGGTGGACTTAATATTGATTCTATTAATCCAGGACACATCATTTTATCGAATATAGCTTCTACACGTATGACATGTCCTGACATAGACATAGAAATGAAAATTCTGGATGCCCTCCAAAATGTAACAGGATTTCAGTCTTCAGCAAACGGTATAGAGCTGACAGATAAAAGTGGAAAAGTAATCTTGTCTCTCGAAAAAAAAGATGACAAGCAGGTGACATCAGCATCTATTTCATCACTTGAAGGAGAATGGATTATTTCAAAAGTAAATGGGAACGACGTTAAAGCAATTGAAAAGACTCCTTTTCTAGCTTTCAACATTACAGAAAATTCTGTTCACGGAAATGCAGGATGCAATATCATCAACGGAAGCATAGAACAAGAAAGGAACAACGATTCTTCACTGAAATTCGGTCAGATGATGTCAACAATGATGGCAGGTCCAGGAATGAAAGCAGAGGGAGACATTCTTGCTGCTATCGGTAAAGTAAGTTCATTTGTATTCAATGCAGACGGAAGTGTTTCACTCAATGATGCAGAAGGAAACGAAGTAATCCTTCTTACAAAAAACAATGGAAAATCATTGATTGAAAAATAACAGAAGAATAAAATATTCCAATCCCTTTAAAAAAAGAGTTATATCAAGCCTTTGTAAATTGATATAACTCTTTTTTATTATACTTCTATCAACCATCACAACACAATTTGCCATAATACCTCTTATTATGCAAATAGAAAAATCAATATTAATACAAAAGAAATCCTCCCCCGCTGTTACAACAAAAAATAAATACAACAGAGAGGAAGTTTTTTCAATTTGTGTTTCATGATAAACACCAAATTGAAAATAAAGTTTTTAATGCAAAAAAGTTTAGTTTAGTCTTTTATTTTATCAAAAGAAATATTGTTTCCGTATATATACGGAACAAAACCCGTGCCACAAAAGTCATCACTGCATATCCACCACCAGTAAGATGAATAAACAGCCAATAATAAACGTTCTAACACATATTTCAACTAATTCTAAAAGTAAATAAAAATATTTTTAATTATTTGATATAGATACCTTGTTATTTATAGTTTCTAGAACTGGAAATATATAAACGGCTGTATATCGCTACTTTTCACTTGAAGAACAAGAAATACCAATGCTATAACAACCAAAGCCTTTCCTAAAAGAGGCATCCTTACTATTACACCCGAGAATTTGTCTTGCCACCTATCTGGACAAAAATGAATAACAAATCCTACAGACATCAACAAAAACACCTCCCAATAACCCGAAACCATCTGAGTAAACACTTCAGGATGGAAAGAAGTGAAAATCTGTGTTATCATACTCATTGACGACTCGAATGTGGTATTACGGAAGAATATCCAGCAAAAACACACGAAATGGAAAGTTGTTAATATAGCAAATACCTTACGTATTCCTCTACTGCGATAGTCCTTTCCTCTACCTGTCAGAGTACGGAAAAACTTATGTATGGCCAATGCTGTTCCGTGTAAAGCTCCCCATACTATAAAATTCCATGATGCTCCATGCCATAATCCTCCCAGCAACATTGTTATCACCAGATTAAGATAAGTTCTTATCTTCCCTTTGCGGTTACCTCCCAACGAAATATAAAGATAATCCTTCAGCCATGTTGACAATGATATATGCCAGCGATGCCAGAAATCGGTAACACTATCCGACTTGTATGGAGAATTAAAGTTCATAGGGAAACGGAAACCCAACAATAATGCAAGTCCTATAGCCATATCACTATACCCAGAGAAATCGCAATAGATCTGAAGAGCATATCCATATACCCCAAATAGATTTTCCACACCCGAATAAAGAGACGGATTATCAAAAATCCTCTCTACAAAGTTAACACTTATATAGTCTGATATTACTGCTTTCTTGAAAAGTCCTATTATTATAAAGAACACTCCGCGTCCAAACATTTCATCACTGACAAAAAGCGGCTTGCGTATCTGAGGTATGAAATCTCTTGCCCTCACAATAGGACCTGCAACCAGCTGAGGGAAAAACGAAACATAAAACACATAATCAAGCAGATTATCCAAAGGTTTCAGTTCTCCACGATAAACGTCAATAGTATAACTCAACGACTGAAAGGTAAAGAATGATATACCTACCGGCAGGAATATATCCAATGGGCTGAAATTACCACCCCACAAAGGAGAAAGCATTTCATAAAAGAAATTTGTGTACTTGAAATAACACAAAAGTCCCAAATTTACACATAGACTGGCTATGACTATAAGTTTTCGCCTAAAGCGGTCTGCCGTATCATACATCATACGAGCCAAAAAGAAGTCGGTAAATGTAACTATACCAAGCAGAAAAAAGTACATTCCGCTACTCTTGTAATAAAAATAATAAGAAAATACAGAAACAAAAAGAAGTCTTGCCGTAGTATGATTCTTAAACAATAGATACACAAAGCTGAAAGACAGAAACAAAAAGACAAACAGCCCGCTGCTGAAAATTAACGGTTGTGTTGGATTGTATGTCAACACATCCACCACCTTGTGTATATCAATCCCGCAGTTGCTTGATAATTCAATTAAGTTTTGTAGCCACATAGTCATTATATGCTTTTATAAATGCTTCATGTAATAATAATCCCTGTAATTTATATCCTTCACATGTAAAGTGAATCTTGTCTTTCTGATACATACCTGCATTGGTCCAGTTTCTACAGGCATTTCTTTCACCTCCCACTATATCATAAAGGTCCCATAATGCCATTCTGTGATTATTTGCAAAATTTCTTACAGTATCAACCACTTTAGGAGTCTTAGAATTTATTATCCTGCTTCTTCCACTTCGTGTATATGCCCCCGGAGGTGTAGTAATCAGAAAAGAAGAGTTATTACACTTGTCCTTCAAAATCTTCACGAATTTGTCCAACTGACATATATGCTCCGTAGAAGAATAGTTTCTTGAATGTGCCTCATTTGTTCCAAAAGAAAGAATTATCAAATCGGGATTAAGAGATGTTATTTCAGAAACCATTTCCGGCTTATTGAATGTCTGACATGTAGCACCGTTCACTCCAAGTATATGATAAACTATACCCGCACGTCCTGTTTCCGTAGCAATACCTGTTGTTCTGTAATTTACTTCATAATCTATCACTGCATCATTGCCGAAGTCCTCTTCCAGGAGTTTTCTCATCACATAAGGGAATACATGCCCCCTCACATGAGAATCTCCTATATGTACAATCCTCACTTGTCTGTGCATATCCGAAATCTTACTCCAAAAACTATCAAGACTTCTATCAGGATCTTCTATCATATTTGATACAGTATCCTTGAATAGTGAAGGCATAGGACTGGATATTGGTATAAATTTCATAAGGCTTTCCATTGCCGTACTTGAGTATATCGGTCCGGAAGCCTCATCTACACTAGCCTTTTCTGGAATTACATCTTGTGATTTTGCAACGAAAGGCAACAGAAATGACAATAATACTAATATCACTCTATTCATCTTCATAAGCCTTACGTTTTCCGTATTGTTCCTTTCCATACATAATTGCCTCAAAAAGAAGGTTGGCTATATGTCTGCCTCCATGAAAATTAATATGAGTATAATCATAATTAGCCATAGCAGGCTTGCTGTTAACCATATCCTGCATACTGCCTTCGCCTCCCATAGCATTATAAAGATTCCAAAAAGCCACACCTGTTTCACCTGCCAAAGCCTTCTGGCTGATTATTAGATTTTTCAAGCCAGGCATAGTTCTAAGATTTCCATTCCTGTCCTTAGTTTCGCGATCACCAATACCCACAATAAGAACAGAAGATTCTGGAAAAGCCTTTTTCATGTTCTCCACTACAGGTTTCATCCCTTTCTTATAATATGTATAGTCTTTTCCTCCTTCAAAAGCCACGTTCAGTCCATAATGAAGTATAATAAGGTCATATTTACGAATTTTGTCATACCCACGGAGTACATTGAATGGAATACCTGAAAGCTGTTGCCCACTGCTCCCCCTAGTACTGAAATTGTCAAGTATCACACCTCTGTCGGCATCCATCGTAGCCGCGTAGAAAACTGCTTTTTCTCCACCTTTCCCTACAACCCATTTCACATCATGTATATCACCTTTCACAGAAACCATCTGCAATGTTCCGTCTCCTTTCAAATGGAACTTCTTTTCAGTCCCACCATTTACGATAGCTTTTATATGTAAGGAATCAGAAGTCAAATAAAACAACGAAGAGACATTACACGATTCATGGTTGGAAAGATATTTCTTCATGCCCGACAAAGAGACATAAGCCCCTTCTGTTGCCAGATAATAACTGTTGGACAAACCCTGTTTTTTGTGATCAAAACCTATAGTATCAGTAACATTGTGAGACTTCCAACCTTCGAATCCATGCTTTACAGTAGGTCTGAATCCAGGATACTTTGAGGTAATGGTAACATATCCGACCCCACTTCCTCCAAATTCTTTTTGAAGCAAATATCGCAAATCAGACGTAAGAATATCCCCCTCTATAAAAGAATCGCCAAAATAAGCAATCCTTACAGGTCGTCTTGAAGAGTTTATCTCCGCCAAAGCTTCATAAAATCTTGACATTCCTCTCATTGTAGAATCCGAAAAGTCTTCTATACACTCTATTCCCGCCTTACACGAATCCACAAAAGTCGGCTTAGGAACATCTATTGTATCTGCTATACTGTCTGCATACGACAAAAAAAACACATCCGAATTTTCCGTCATCCTTACATCAGAAAGCAAATCAACTTTTCTCAGATGCATATCACCTATATTTATAACAGGAAGATACCCCAGCAACAAAAGTCCGCTGGTTATTAGCAATATCAGCCCAAAGGTATAGTGCAGTCTATTTTTCATTTCAGTTTACGATATTTTAAAACACCGCAAAGATATATTTTTATCTCTATAAAAAAAAATATCCGCCGATGTACATATAACACCGGCGGATATCAGTATCATCAATCAGCATCAACTTATGATACCCAGTTTAGAGGTTGAGACAAAATCCAGAATCATTTCTACAAACTCACTTTGAGGCACTTGCTCCTTAATTCTCTGCAAAGCGTCATCTCTTGATGTATTTGCCTTATAAAGAATCCTGTAAGCCTGAGCTATATGTTTTATTACCGTTTCCTGTATACCATCATACTCAAGTATTTTTGTATTTATACTATAGAATATAGTGGGATCGTGTGCAGCAACCACAAATGGTGGTATATCCTTAGCAAACCGACATCCTCCCTGTACCAAAGAATAACTTCCAAGACGTGTATTACCCTGCATAAGTACATTTGATGTAAGTATAGCTTTGTCAAAGACCTTACAATTGCCCGAAATCTGGCTTCCATTACCGATTATACACCCATTGCCGATTTCCACATCATGCGATATTCTCACTCCTTGCATTATGAAATTACCGTTTCCTACCATTGTATCATGGTCTTTATGCGAGCCACGGGTTATTACAGCATTTTCACGTATCACGTTATTATTTCCGATAATCACACAAGTATCATCTCCTTTGAATGAGAAATCCTGTGGAACGGCGCTTACCACCGCTCCCTGATATACTGTATTTCCATTACCCATACGCGTTCCGCTCATAAGGCTGGCATATGGCATAATGACATTATCGTCGCCTATCACAACATTTTTGTCAATATAGGCAAACGGATGAACCGTAACATTGTTGCCAAGTTTTGCACTTGGATCAACATAAGCTAAAGGACTAATCATGTTTTTATAGTTTATAAGGTTTATTATTGTCTTCCACCGCCCAAAGCACTGTAAAGGTTAATTACAGACTGTATGCGCTGGAAATTATCTGCAACTTCACTCAATTCCGCACTTAGCAGATTCTGCTGTGCCGTCAATACTTCAAGATAAGTAGACTCACCGCTTTGGAACAAGGCTTTTGTATATGTCACAGCTCTTTCCAGCTGTTCTACTCTACCTCTGTCTTCCACAAGCTTTTTGTCTACAGTTTCATACGAGAACAAAGCATCACTCACTTCCTTTCCAGCCTGCAGTATAGCCTGCTGATAATTCATGCGAGCTATTTCCTCCTCTGCTTTCGAGACTTTCAGATTTGCAACAAGTTTGCCGTTGTTGAATATAGGCTGTGTAAGCGAAGCCAAAGCCTGAAGCAAGAATTTGGCAGGATTAATTGTTACTTCATCGTATGTCCATCCTGCTGTACCTCCAATCTTTATGCTTGGATAGAAAGCAGCACGAGCCTTGTTTGTAGTATAATAGGCACTGGCCAGATTCATTTCGGCAATCTTCACATCAGGACGGTTTTCCAGCAATTGTAGCGGAACACCAGCTGTAAGTTCTTCGGGCATTACCTGATCCGCCAGTCTTCCACGATCTATTGTCTGAGGTGCTTTTGCCAGAAGCACAGAAAGAGAGTTTTCAGTTTCACGAACCTGACGTTTCAAGTCAAGCAATGAAGCCTCTACCTGATGACTTGCTGCACGCATTTGTGTAACGGCAGCCTCGTTTACGTAGCCTGCTGTCTTCATAGCTTCCATTGCACGCACATTTTCTTTATATATAGCAGCCGTTTCTGTAGTAATTTCCACCTGACGGTCAAGCATAAGAAGAGTATAGTATATATTTGCTATACCACATATTATCTGCGAACGGACAGCCTGTTGTGCAAACTGACTCTTCAGATAAATAGTCTGCTGGTCTCTTTTTGCATTAAGAAGTTTTCCAAACAAATCGATTTCCCAACTTGCAGCAGCAGGAATCTGATATGTATTTGGCATTTTGTTTCCGCCAAGAGATGTTATTGTTCCCTGTGGAGCAAGATTTATAGAAGGCAGGTATGACAAGCGTGCAGAAGTAAGCATCACTTTAGCTTCCTTCACTCTCAATATAGCAGCCTGAAGGTCGATATTGTTTTGAAGTCCTTCTTCTATAAGAGTCTGAAGCTGCATGTCCTTAAACATTTCCTTCCATGGCAAGTTTCCCATATTGACAGTATCCGAAGCCAATGTGTCAGTAACCGACAACGGATCTCTGTATATACCCGAAGCGTTTATTGTCTCCGGACGGTCGTATGATTTATAGATGTGGCAGCTGCTCATCATAGCAGCCACACACATCATTCCTATTATTTGTTTCTTCATTATTAATCTTAATTATTTAGAGTGAGAATACTGTTCTATTTCTGATTCCACTTCACTTTCATCCAAGCTATCCCATTCTATCGGTTTGAATTTTTCCTGCAACCACTCAAATACAACGAACAACACCGGTACTATGAAAATCTGCAGAATCATACCTATAAACATACCGCCTATGGCTGCCGTACCAAGAGTTCTATTACCATGAGCTCCAGCACCCGAAGCAAGCATCATAGGCAACAGACCTACAACCATAGCCAACGAAGTCATCAGGATAGGACGCAAACGAGCTGCTGCACCAAGCACTGCTGCCCATGATATACTCATACCCTGCTTACGGCGGTCAAGAGCAAATTCAACAATCAAGATAGCATTCTTAGCCAAAAGACCAATCAACATGATAAGAGCAATCTGCATATAGATATCGTTCGACATAGAACCAATTATCATCTTCAAAGCAGGTATACTGCCTATAGCACTTGCTCCGTTCACGAACAAGAAGCTGCCCAACAAACCGAACGGAATAGACAACAATACTGACAACGGCAATATATAGCTTTCGTACTGTGCACTCAACAACAAGTATACGAACACAAAACAGAGCAAGAAAATAAGCGAAGTAGAACTACCGCTGGTTTCAGCCTCTTCACGTGCCATACCACCAAGTTCATAACCATAGCCCACAGGAAGGCTTTGTCTTGACACTTCAGCAATAGCCTGAAGAGCCTGTCCTGAAGTATATCCGTCTGCCGGGGCAACCATCACCTTCATTGATGTATAAAGATTGAATCGGCTGATAACGTCCGGACCATACACTTTCTTTATAGAAATGAACTGTTCCACAGGAGCCATTTCACCCTTGTTGTTACGCACCTTTATACCTTTCAATGATTCAAGATTAGCGCGATGCTCAGGGTCGGCCTGAATCATCACACGATACATCTTACCGAAGCTGTTGAAGTTTGAAGCATACATACCACCATAATAACCCTGCATAGTGGTAAGGATATCAGCAGGACTGATACCCGATTTCTTACATGCAGCAGCATCTATATCAATCATATACTGAGGGAAGCTAGGATTGAAGGTAGTCTGTGCCGACTTTATTTCAGGACGGGCACGAAGATCGGCCAAATACTTATTTACAACCTCAAAGAACTTGTCAAGGCTACCACCTGTCTTATCCTGCATATTCAGTTCAATATCACTTGAAGCGGAATAACCTGGAATCATAGGAGGGGCAAAGAACAATACCTGAGCCTCTTTAAAAATCTTCTGCGCACGCATAAACAATGTAGCCTGTACAATACTTGCATTCTGCATGGTAGTACGCTCCTCCCAGTTCTTCAACTTAATGATACACGAACCGTATGAAGGTCCCTGACCACCGATAAAGCTATAACCTGAGATCATTGTTCTAGACTCTACAGCCGGATCGGAAGCTATAAGACTGTCTACACGGGCAAATATCTCCTGAGCACGGTCTTGAGATGTTCCTGGAGGAAGAGTTATGGCTCCCATCAAAGTACCAGTATCTTCCGAAGGCACCATACCGGTAGGAGTAGTATTCATAAAATATGCCATCAATACAATGGAAGCACCAACTATACCGAACGACAGCCATTTCTTGTGTATGAAGAATATAACACGTTTCTTATATCCCTTCAACAACGAGTCGTATGCAGCATTGAATGAAGTATGGAAACGTGAAATGAAAGTAGACTTGACTTCCTTATGTGAAGCATCATGAGGTTTCAGGAACAATGCACACAATGCAGGCGACAATGTCAAGGCATTAAGTGCTGACAAACCGATAGAGATTGCCATTGTAAGACCGAACTGACGATAGAATGTACCGGCTGTACCTCCCATAAAACTTACAGGAATAAATACAGACATCATTACCAAAGTAATGGATACGATGGCACCTCCCAATTCGCTCATGGCATCAATAGAAGCCTCCTTAGCCGACTTATACCCCTGGTCCAACTTGGCATGTACACCTTCCACCACCACTATGGCATCATCCACCACTATGGCTATGGCAAGCACCATTGCACAAAGAGTAAGCAAGTTGATACTGAATCCGATAAGTGACAATACAAAGAATGTACCGATAAGAGCTACCGGAATAGCTATAGTAGGAATCAAAGTAGAACGAATATCCTGTAAGAATACATATACTACTATAAAAACAAGTACAAATGCTTCGAGAAGAGTCTTTATAACCTCATGTATAGAAGCAAACAAGAAGTCATTGGCATTAAGTGATATATTAACTTTCAATCCCGAAGGCATTATACTTTCTGCTTCCACCAAAGCTTTCTGAATATTATCGATAGTTTCGGTAGCATTGGTTCCAGCCATCTGGAATACGATACATGTCACCGCCTTATGACCATTCACCTCATTAGAAAGCGAATAGTCAAGACGTCCAAGCTGTATGTCAGCCACATCTTTCATAAGAAGAAGTTCACCATTAGGCAATGACTTGACTACAATTTTTTCAAACTCCTCAGGAGTCTGCAAACGTCCTCTATAACGTATAGTATACTGGAAAGTCTGATTGGCACGTTCACCAAACTGTCCCGGAGCAGCCTCTATATTCTGTTCGGCCAGCACTCCGGCAATATCAGCCGGTATAAGCTTATACTGAGCCATAACCTCAGGCTTCAGCCATATACGCATAGAATAGTCCTGCCCCAACAACATAGCATCACCCACACCATGCACACGCTTGATTTCCGGGATAAGGTTGATATTGGCATAGTTCTCAATAAACTCCATAGAATACTTGTCACTTTCATCATATAAAGAAAAGACAAGAAGCATTGAGTTCTGACGCTTACGTGTAGTGACACCTACCTTTACAACTTCGGCAGGAAGCAGACCCTGAGCCATCGCCACACGGTTCTGTACGTTTACGGCTGCCATATCAGGATCTGTACCCTGACTGAAAAACACATCTATACTACCCTTACCGTTATTGGCAGCCATAGAAGTCATGTACATCATGTTTTCCACACCGTTTATCTGGTCTTCAAGCGGCACAATTACAGAGTTCAATACAGTAGATGCACTGGCACCTGTATACATAGCCTCCACATGCACTGTAGGAGGAGCAATGTCCGGATATTGGGTAACAGGAAGAGTAACCAAACCTATCGCCCCGACAATTACTATCAGAATAGAAATTACTGTTGATAATACCGGACGAGTTATAAATCTATCTAACTTCATATCTCTTTATCATTAATTAAAAGCTGTTGCAATGTTTCCTTCATGCTGGTCCTTCAATGCCTGCTGAAATTTTGCCTTCTTCTGCTCGAGAGTAATAGGAGTGATAGTCTGACCATCTTTCAGTTTTTGAACTCCTTCTACTACTATCTTGTCATTGGCAGACAATCCGTCTGTAACCACATAATGTTTTCCGTCGTTCAACGAAGATATCTTTATCTCAGTATACTTCACGGTATTGTCACTATTTAGAACAAACACAAATTTCTTGTCTTGAACTTCCACTGTAGCACTCTGAGGGATAACAACTACATCATTAATAGTATAAGGGAAAAGAATATTTCCATTACCACCACTACGAAGTATATTCTGGTCGTTAGGGAATATTGCCCGCATACTTACCGAACCAGTGCTTTGGTCGATTATTCCACTTACTGCATCCACCTTTCCCTCTGCATTATATATAGAACCGTCTGCCAACTGCAATTTCACAGCAGGCATCTTTGCCAATTCCTCCTTTATAGAAGAACCAGATTTTGTAAGAGCCAACATCTGCTTTTCTGTCATAGAGAAATAAACATACATATCACCTATCTGCGATACTGTAGTAAGAGGTTGCTGTATAGAAGGACTTACCAAGCTACCTACACGATAAGGGAAAGTACCGATAACACCGTCTGTAGGACTTGTGACAGTACAGAATTCAAGATTTTGTTTTGCAGCAGTGTATGCAGCCTCTGCCTGAGACATGCTTGCTTTTGCCGAAAGCAAATTGTTCATAGCTGTCTGATATTCAAAATCACTGATAATTTTCTGTTCGTGAAGCATCTTCTTGTTTTCAAGAGTAGAAGAAACTGTTTCCAAACTAGCCTTCGCTGCTTCCACTCCGGCTTTGGCCTGATCGTAAGCAGCCTTATATTGAGTAGGATCTATCTGGAACAATGCTTGACCTTTTTTTACAGCAGCACCTTCGTCTACACAAAGTTTCACTATAAATCCCGATACCTGTGGACGGATTTCTATATCCTGAAGACCTTTTATAGAAGCAGGATACTTCTGTGACTGCTGACTGGAATCAGACTGCAAGGTTACAACTGCATATTCATCATCACCAATCTTCATACCGCCCTGGCCTCCGCCACAAGCTGTCAGTGCCGTAATTCCCATAGCAAAAAGAGAGACACGACTAAAACTTCTTTTAATTTTCACACTCATTTTCATATTATTGTATTTAACATATTGTCATTTTTTACATATTAATGCCTAAAATTGGTACAAATATAATATTTCCCAAGCAGTAAGAAATCCTTGTTTAACTAAGTATAACCATAAATTAATCGATTATTAAAATTAGGATAGTTATTCTTTCAATATGACAATTTCACATAAAGGTTTTGTAAGCTTTATAACAAAATATTTGTCATACCTCAAATATTTATATCAGATATAACCATTTTAAGGTATAAACAACAATATATGTAATATAAAATAGCATATTATAGGTATTTTACAGATTAAATTTCACATATAATTTTGCAATCGATAAACAAAAATGCAAAAAATACAAAAAAAATCATGAAATTGAAAAACAATCTATTTGGAATTGCCGCCATGGCTCTATGCCTTGGATTAGCGTCATGTAGCGATGACGACGAGCTGCACTTTAGCCAAACTCAAGTAACAAATTCTGAGTTAAAAACGATTCTTGAACAGAATGGTCTACATTTTGACGAACAAGGTCACTTGCTTTTAGATGAAGCAGCCAACAACTTGAAGGCTCTTGATTTGTCCGGCAAGAAGATTGCAGACTACAAGGAACTTGCAGTGCTCCCTAACTTGGTAGAATTGAACCTTTCAAACAACGACTTCGGTCCTACATTCGACTTTAGCATTCTTCCTGCACAGATTACTGCTGTAGATTTGCGTGGAA
>JAHHQV010000050.1 GCA_020026175.1 Phocaeicola sp.
AATAGCTGCACCCTATGAATCATCCAGTGAATCAAGCGGATTGGGTATGCTCGATTTGTGCGCACTCGTCACATGAAGATAAATAGAGGTGGTCTTGATGTCATTATGCCCCAGCAGTTCCTGTATGGTTCTCAAGTCCGTTCCTTGCTCCAGCAGATGGGTAGCAAACGAATGGCGCAGCATGTGTACATGTACCCGATGTTTGATACCGGCACGGATGGCAGCTTCTTTCAGCACCTTTACCAGCGCACTTGCGGAATATTGGTCACCGGGGTATTCTCCCTCAAACAGCCACTTCTGCGGACGGTACTCCTTGAAATATTCCCTCAGATCCTTCAACAGCTTTTCCGACAGTAGCGAATACCGGCATTTCCGTCCTTTGCCCATAATACGCACAAGCATCCTTTCGCTGATTATGTCCTTCGGGGTGAGGTTCAACAGCTCGCTCCGTCGTAATCCGGCTGAGTATATCAATGAAATCATGCAGCGGTGCTTCCGGTTCGACAGGCACGCAAGGATACGGGCCACCTCATTACGGCTCAGCACTTCGGGCAGTGACTTGTATTCCTTCGCACGGGTAATGCCGCCATAGTATTGGCGCTGTCCGCCCTTTACCTGCTCGTAGTAGAACTTGATGGCGTTGATGCGCATGTTCTGCTGCGATACCGATATTTTCTTTTCGTTTACAAGATAGAGGATATATTTGTTGATGTCAGCCACTTTCAGGCGGTCGATGTTGCGGTCTTTATGGTATTCCATAAAGTCACTGAAATAGGCACGATAGGTTTTTATGGTCGATGGACTGTACCGTTTCCGCTCCAATAATTCAAGATAGCCTTCCGGCAGTGTGTATTCCCTTTTGGGTTTGGGATGCCTTACATAAACCCTGCTGTAATCAATATAGGCGTGCGGGGAGTAGCGGTCGTAGAAGTCGGGCAGGCTGAATCCCTCTGCATCCACATGGGCTGAGCCTGTGCTGTCAGTCTGCACATTGCTGTCCCCAGCCAGCAGTTCTGCAATCCTCCGGCTGCCCGCATAATCTATTCTTATGCAGTGTCTGCCGTCCCTTTCCTCCGGATGCAGGACAATCTGTTCGCGTTGCAGGTATTTCCGTTCCATATCTTTGGAGTTTGCTTCATTGTTCCAAAAGATAAGAGAAAAAATTTATTCTCTGAACGGTTGTTCAAAAATATTTCCGTTAAATTTGCAAAAAATTGAAATCAGGCCTTTATCATCGCATAAAGGTACTCGAAATTCTCTTTTAATGTGTTCACATTCAGTCCGTCAAAAAATGACTCCTCATACGACATTCCCATAAATGTCTGACGGAACAGGGCGGCTGTCTTCTCCACATCCGTATCCCTTCTTATTTCTCCGCTGTCAATGGCATGCTGTATCACTTTCTTCCACATTTCATATTCCTGACGGAAGATGTCTTCCATCTTTTCCCTCACTCCGGGATAATACATC
This sequence comes from Phocaeicola sp., assembly GCA_020026175.1. Taxonomy (GTDB): domain Bacteria; phylum Bacteroidota; class Bacteroidia; order Bacteroidales; family Bacteroidaceae; genus Phocaeicola. The sequence goes on from JAHHQV010000050.1 coordinate 1,471, forward strand.
CGCACCTGAAAAAGAAAATGGAAATAGTAGAAGTTCGGACAGCATTTGTTTTCCACTTCGCCGCCGCTCCTGACAACTTCCAGAATTCTTTCCATGGCGTTCCTTACCCCTTCTACATACTGCCCGATGAATCCGGCAAGTGTATCGGCCGGTTCAGCAAACTTCTTTCCCGGTGCCTGCAGGTTGATTGCGTACTTGTCCGCAACGGCTACAAACAGGTCCAGCTTATGCGGGAAATAATATACGACCCCTGTCTTGACCACTCCGCAGGCTTTCGCCAGTGTACTGATGCTCGCTTTTTCGTAGTTCATTCTCAGAAATACCCAGAATGCCTTGTCTATCACTTCTTCCCGGTTGTTTATTATCATTTCTTACGGCTTTTTTTAGTTTGTTCTTCAATAAGTTAATAGCAATGTGCGAAGATAGTCATTTATTCGCTATATGTTAGTATCATGATGTTTGAAAAAAAACAATTTTTGTGACATGAGGGATTTTTTATAAACAGATACTATAATATAATGTTAAGTCGTGATGTGAAAATGATGTTGTTTCTCGTGTGTATATGTTGTGTAAATGTTAAAAATAGTCAGTGCATTAACACGAAGGAGTGATGATAGTCTTATTGTTTATACTTCAAAATGCTTAGGAATTTTGCGTTGGATGCCTAAGCGTTTGATGTAAAACGTTTAGGTGTTTTTATCAGACTGATGTATAAGTGATGTTTAAGGCGGCTTTTTGTGTAGATGAGTTGAAATACAGTGCGTCTTTTATTTATCGTTGTGGCAATTGATTTATAACATATGATAGCTATTGTGTACTAATCTATTGACTTATGTGTCTATATGTATAATATAATGCGATTTGGTCTGTGTTTTTGTTTTTCTGTAGTTGTCTGAAAATTGAAAATTTTTGAAAGACTTGTAATGTGGTGTGTGATTTCTTGATTTTGAGAGGGTGATGAAATCATTTTGTCAAAATGACATTTGTCGTAAAAATAAAGCCTTCTCTTCATGTTGTAATGCGATATATGAAGAAAAGGCTTTAGTAAAAATAATTTCCAGTATACGTATTATTAGGCTATACCGAACAATTCTATTTCAAATACAAGTGTTGAACCTCCAGGTATTCCAGGTTGTGAAAACTTTCCATATCCCATTTCCGCAGGGATATAAACTTCCCATTTGTCGCCTACGCACATCTGTTGCATAGCTATTATCCATCCGTCTATAAGATCTCCCAGACGGAAGGCTACTGGAGTTCCTCCCAAGCTGCTATCGAATTTCTTGCCGTTGATGGTTCTTCCTGTGTAATGTGCAGTTACGATGCTGCGTGTAGTAGGGTGTCTTCCGTCATCGTTACCTTTTTTCAATACCTTATAATTAGGTAGAGATTTCACCCCTTCTTCTTTTGATTTGGCAACAAGCCATTCTTTATTGGCTTGTGCGTATTCTTGTTTGCCCATATAGTTCCCTGATTATTGTTTATGAATTGAAAATGAATTTCTCGACAGCAAATGCCACGCCGTCTTCTTCGTTGGATAATGTAATGAAGTCGGCATTGTCTTTTACTATCTGCTGTGCATTTTCCATTGCTATGCCCAGCCCTGCATATTTTATCATTGACAGGTCGTTGAATCCGTCACCTATTGCCATCATTTCATCTTTGCTCATATTCAGTTCTTTCAGAAGGACTGACAGGGATTGTGCTTTATCGATACCTTTTGGAACCAGTTCGAGAAAGTATGGTTCAGAGCGGAATACTCCCATGCGGTCTTTCAGATGCTCGTACATTTCTTTTTCAAGGACTGCAAGTCTTTCTGCGTCTCCTACTATCAGACATTTTGCGATAGGATGTTTTACGGCATCCAGAAAATTGTCTACTTTCTTTATCTTCATGACATTCAGCAGAGCTTCCTTCAGTACATATTCGTCTTCTGGTGTCTCTGTAAGTACGTATTCACCATCGTAAGTGACGATGGCGAAATTATTTTCTTTGGCACACTTGTACAGGTATGGAAGTACGTCATGGTCCAACAGGTTCTTGTACATCAGCTCTTTGGTGGTCCAGTCTATTATTTCACCGCCATTGTATGAAAGAATGTATCCTTCGTACTTTGAAAGCTCCAGCTTTTCGGCCAATGGAACAACCCCATAAGTAGGTCTGCCGGAAGCTAATACTACTTTTATTCCTTGTTGTTGCGCACGGATAAGAGTTTCTCTAGTCTTTTCGGTAATCTCTTTTTTGTTGTTTGTCAATGTTCCGTCCAGGTCTAATACGATGATTTTGTAACTCATATGATAAAATCAGGTTATAAGTGATAATATAAATTAATGGTGCAAAGATACAATAAATTAATGATAAGTAGCTGCTCGAAAAATGATTTTGTAAACAAGTGTTCTACATATACATCTTAGATATAGCCGATGTGGAAATGTTGATAGATGTAGTTGATGTAAGCCATGATCTAAGGATAAAAAAACTCCGTCTGGTTGATAACCGGACGGAGCGAAAAAAAGTATCATTCGGAATTATCCGATGTAAACATTTACGGTCAGAAAGAGTTTATCTTGTTTCTCTTCAAGGTCGAAGTCGATTTTGTCTTCTCTGGCCAGCCAGCCTATGGCAGCGTTGAGGTCTCTGTCATTCAGGCCAGTAAAACTCTTGAGTTTCTTGTACTCCCAATGTGCATTATCCTTCAATGCATTCCAGACAATGCCGGCATTAACGCCAATTTGATACTTGTTCATGTTTTTAGATTTTAGATTGTTGGTAAAATAAGTTTTCTTGTTACAAATATAAGCATTGTAAATGTTATTTCTAAATGTTTCCGCATGTTTTCTTTGTGATGGAATATGTATTTAATGATTTTTAAACTAGAACATGTCAAACTAATTTTACGTACTGATAATTCTTCTTTTCTATTTTTTTATTAACTTTGCATTGTTTTAAAAGGAGTTGATTATGGTTAGAAAAATTAATTGGAGAGTGCCTAAGGGTGCCGAACTAACTGAACTTGACAAGAAAGTATTGTATTTTCAAAATAAAGGACATCTGGTTCCTACCAGAAAACTGATAAAGACATCTGAACAGATAGAAGGCATACGTAAAAGCGGCGTTATTAATACAGGCGTATTGGACCTTGTGGCAAGTGAGATAAAAGCCGGAATGAGTACTGCCGAAATTGACAATATGGTTTACGACTATACTGTAAGCCATGGTGCTATTCCTGCACCGTTAAATTATGAAGGTTTTCCGAAAAGCGTTTGTACGTCAATAAATGAAGTGGTCTGTCATGGTATTCCTTCGGAAAATGAAATATTGGAAGAGGGAGATATTATAAATGTAGATGTATCGACTATTCTTGACGGTTATTATTCTGACGCTTCAAGGATGTTTATTATCGGCAAGACTACTCCAAAAAAGGAAAAGCTTGTAAATGTGGCAAAAGAATGTCTTGAAATAGGAATGCAGGCTGCAAAGCCTTTCGGATTTGTGGGAGATATAGGCAACGCTATAGAGAAACATGCCAAAAAGAACGGCTTTTCTGTAGTGAGAGATTTGTGTGGTCATGGTGTAGGACTTGAATTTCATGAAGAACCAGAAGTTGAACATTTCGGACGTAAAGGTACAGGTATGTTGTTGGTTCCTGGTATGGTATTTACTATAGAGCCGATGATTAACATGGGTACATACGAGGTGTTTGTAGACGAAGAGGATGGCTGGACTGTGGTGACTGAGGATGAATTGCCTTCTGCGCAATGGGAACATACTTTTGTCATGACTGAGGACGGTCTTGAAATCCTTACATATTGATATAACGGAAAAACGATTGATAAATGGATAAAACTATAATACTAGGAATAGAGTCTTCTTGTGATGATACTTCTGCTGCCGTTATTTGCGACGGGGTTCTATTGTCGAGTGTGATTGCAAGTCAGGCTGTACATGAATCTTACGGCGGGGTGGTTCCGGAATTGGCTTCCAGAGCGCATCAGCAAAATATAGTGCCAGTGGTGCATGAAGCCTTGAAAAGGGCTGGAGTAGGAAAGGAAGAGCTTAGTGCCATAGCATTTACCAGAGGTCCAGGGCTTATGGGGTCGCTACTTGTAGGTGTGTCTTTTGCCAAAGGACTTGCCAGGTCTCTTGATATTCCAATGGTAGAGGTAAATCATCTTCAGGGGCATGTGCTGGCTCATTTTATAAAAGAGGAAGGCGTGGAAAGCAAACAGCCTAAGTATCCGTTCTTGTGTCTTTTGGTGTCTGGGGGAAATTCTCAGATTATAAAAGTAAAGGCATATAATGATATGGAGGTTTTGGGGCAGACTATAGATGATGCTGCTGGCGAAGCTATAGACAAATGCTCGAAGGTAATGGGCTTGGGCTATCCGGGAGGACCTATTATAGACCGTCTTGCAAGACTGGGTAATCCTGAAGCCTACAGTTTCAGCAAGCCTCATATACCAGGATATGACTATAGTTTCAGCGGCTTGAAAACATCTTTCCTTTATTCGCTAAGAGAGTGGATGAAGGGTGATCCTGATTTTATCGAACATCATAAGGAAGATCTTGCAGCTTCGCTCGAAAAAACTATTGTCGATGTTCTTATGAGTAAGTTGCGTAAGGCGGTGAAAGATACAGGAATAAATGAAGTGGCCGTAGCTGGAGGAGTGTCTGCCAATAATGGGCTAAGGAACTCATTCCGTGAATATTCCGAAAAATATGGATGGAATATTTATATACCTAAATTCGGGTATACTACTGATAATGCGGCTATGATTGCCATTACAGGGTATTTCAAATATCTTGACAAGGATTTCTGTACCATAGACAAGCCTGCTTATTCACGAGTTACAATCAAATAAAAGAGAATAATATATATGTCAGTTCAAGGAAAAATGCTAAGCAGATGGATAAGCAATATCTTTTGGAAAGAAGAATTGACTTTGGCCACTGCGGAAAGCTGTACTTCGGGTAATATAGCTGCTTCTATAACATCTATACCTGGAAGTTCTAAATTTTACAAGGGAGGAATAGTTGCCTATTCTGATGAAGTCAAACAGAATTTGTTGCATGTTAAGGCTGAAACATTGGAGAACAATGGTGCAGTAAGTGAAGAAACGGTGAAGGAAATGGTGTTAGGTGCTATCGAGGCTTTCGGTACTGATTATGCTATAGCTACATCGGGAATAGCAGGTCCAACGGGAGGTACACATGAGAAGCCGGTAGGTACTGTTTGGATTGCTGCAGGAAGCAAGGAAAATATCGTCACAATGATGCTGTGTGAAGATAATGGAAGAGAGCAAAATGTACACAATGCTACAGTCGAAGCGATGCAATTATTATGCGAATTGTTCAAAAACGAAGAAATCGAGTAGCAAATGTGTAAATTGTTGAAAAAAAACTTGCATGTTTGAAATAAATACGTTTACTTTGCACTCCGTTTTAGAGAACGAACGATTTGAAACTATAAAAACTAGATAGAAATGTCAAAAATTTGTCAAATTACCGGAAAAAGAGCCTTGATAGGCAACAATGTTTCACACTCAAAGAGAAGAACAAAAAGAACATTTGATGTGAACTTGTTTTCAAAGAAATTCTACTATGTAGAACAAGATTGCTGGATTAGCCTGAATATCTGTGCTAACGGCTTGAGAGTTATTAACAAGAAAGGGCTGGATGCTGCATTGAATGAAGCTGTAGCAAACGGTTACTGCGATTGGAAAAGTATCAAAATTATTGGTTAATTAAAAGGAGAAAGAAACTATGGCTAAGAAAGCTAAAGGTAATAGAGTACAGGTAATCCTTGAATGCACAGAAATGAAGGAAAGTGGTTTGCCGGGAACTTCTCGCTATATCACAACTAAAAACAGAAAGAATACAACTGAAAGATTGGAACTTAAAAAATACAATCCAATTTTGAAGAGAGTAACAGTACATAAAGAAATTAAATAATAATTAAACCATGGCAAAGAAAACAGTCGCAACCCTTCAGACAGGTAAAGAAGGACGTTCTTATACTAAGGTTATCAAAATGGTTAAGTCTCCTAAAACTGGTGCTTACGTTTTTGATGAACAAATGGTTCCTAACGATAAAGTTCAGGACTTCTTTAAGAAATAATTATAACTTAACGGTTATAAAATAATAATAAAAGTTCCTTTCATAAGTAATGAAGGGAACTTTTTTTTGTATGTACAAAAAATGTTATAACTTTGTGATTGAATAAGATAAAAAATAAGAAAAGTTATATGGGATTATTTAGTTTTTTCTCAAAAGAAAAGAAAGAAACACTTGATAAGGGTTTGTCTAAAACGAAGGAAAGTGTATTCGGGAAAATTGCTCGTGCTGTAGCCGGAAAATCGAAGGTGGATGATGAAGTCTTGGATAATCTGGAAGAAGTTTTGGTGACTTCTGATGTAGGGGTGGAAACAACCCTGAATATAGTGAAGAGAATTGAAGCAAGAGTGGCAAAAGACAAGTATGTGAATACTCAGGAACTCAATAATATTCTTAGAGAAGAAATTGCAGAACTTCTGACAGAAAACAATACAGTTGACACAGAAGACTTTTCTTTACCTTCTGACAAAAAGCCTTATGTTATCATGGTTGTAGGTGTGAATGGTGTAGGAAAAACTACCACTATCGGTAAACTTGCTTATCAGTTTAAGAAAGCAGGTCATTCTGTTTATCTTGGAGCTGCCGATACATTCCGTGCTGCTGCTGTAGAACAGCTTGTGATTTGGGGAGAACGTGTAGGTGTACCAGTGGTGAAACAGAAAATGGGCTCAGATCCTGCTTCTGTGGCATTCGATACTTTAAGTTCTGCTGTAGCAAACAATGCAGATGTAGTGATTATCGATACCGCAGGCCGTCTTCATAATAAGGTGGGATTGATGAACGAGCTTACTAAGATAAAGAATGTAATGAAGAAGGTGATAGGGGATGCTCCTCATGAAATTCTTTTGGTGCTGGATGGCTCTACAGGGCAGAATGCTTTTGAACAAGCCAGACAGTTTACGCTAGCAACAGAGGTTAATGCCATGGCTATAACCAAGCTTGATGGAACAGCAAAGGGAGGGGTGGTTATTGGCATATCTGACCAGTTTAAAATCCCTGTCAAATATATTGGATTGGGTGAAGGAATGGAAGACCTTCAGGTATTCCGCCGTCGTGAATTCGTTGATTCATTATTTGGTTCTGATAAAAAATAAATGAAAAGAAATACAATTGATATAATAACTTTAGGTTGTTCGAAAAACCTTGTCGATTCTGAAAAACTGATGCGTCAGCTCGAAGCTAACGGGTATCATGTTACTCATGATAGTGAGAATCCTAAAGGTGAAATAGCCGTTATAAACACATGTGGTTTTATAGGTGATGCAAAGGAAGAGTCTATTAATATGATTCTGGAATTTTGCCAGGCAAAGGAGGAAGGAAGGCTGAAGAAACTTTTTGTAATGGGTTGTCTATCGGAAAGGTATCTGGAAGACCTGAAGGTGGAAATACCGCAGGTGGATAAATTCTACGGGAAGTTCAACTGGAATGATTTGCTCGATGACTTGGGTAAATCGTATCATTCGGAATTTGCAATAGAAAGACATCAGACAACTCCTAAGCATTATGCATATCTGAAGATTTCGGAAGGTTGTGACAGAAAATGCTCGTATTGTGCTATACCTATTATAACCGGAAGACATCATTCGCGTCCTATTGATGAAATTCTTGGTGAAGTCAGATTACTGGTTTCGCAAGGTGTAAAGGAGTTTCAGGTGATAGCCCAGGAACTTACATATTATGGAGTGGATTTATATAAAAAACAGATGTTGCCAGAACTCATAGAAAAAATGGCACAGATACCGGGTGTTGAGTGGATAAGACTTCATTATGCTTATCCTGCAAAATTCCCTAGAGAACTGTTTAAGGTGATGCGCGAAAATGATAATGTATGTAAGTATATGGATATTGCATTACAACATATCAGTGACACGATGTTGTCGAAAATGAGACGCCATGTTACCAAGGAAGAAACTTATAGGCTTGTCGAAGAATTCAGAAAGGAAGTTCCGGGAATACATCTGCGTACAACGTTGATGGTTGGACATCCGGGAGAAACTGAACAGGACTTCGAGGAACTGCTGGAATTTGTAAAATTTGCCAAGTTTGATCGTATGGGTGCGTTTGCCTATTCGGAGGAAGAAGGTACTTATTCTGCCGAGAATTATGTTGATGAGATTCCTTTTGAAGTGAAGCAAGACAGATTGGACAAACTTATGGAACTGCAGCAGACTATTTCTGCCGAACTCAGTGCAAAAAAGATAGGAGAGACCTTTAAAGTTATAATAGACAGAAAAGAAGGCGAATATTTTATAGGACGTACAGAGTTTGACTCACCTGAAGTTGATCCGGAAGTGCTTGTGAAGGATGAAGGACAGGAACTGAAGGCAGGTGAATTCTATAGCGTCAATATTTATGACGCAGATGATTTCGACCTTTATGGGAGGATTATTGAATGAACAGTGATGAATTTATAGCAAAATTGTCTGAAAGACTAAATATTGAAGATACAGATGCTGCCACAGAAATGGTGGCATCTGTTTCTGATATATTAAAAGATAATTTGCAGAATGAAAAAAAAATTTCTTTAGAAGGCTTTGGAGTGTTTGGGGTGAATAAAGAAAAAGAATGCGTGGTTGTAAATTCTTCTACGCAGCAGCGTATCCTTGTCCCTCCTGCCTTGTCGGTTTCGTTTGAGGTGTCAAGCCGGCTGGCAAAGAAAATGAATTTAATCTAAATGTTTGATATACCAAGCTCTAAACAATCGGGATAATTTAACAATGAATGATATTTTAACTTTAGATGATTTGTCGGGTCTTATTATGTCTAAGCATAATATGACGAAAGATGATGCGGATAATTTACTGAAAACATTCTTAAGTGTAATAGAAGAGGGGCTTCTTTATGACAGATATGTGAGGATTAAAGGAATTGGAACTTTTAAGCTTATAGTAGAAGATACTTCTAATGGAACATTATCGAATAGAGTTGTGTTTGTTCCTGATTCTGTATTGAAGGATGCTGTAAACAAACCGTTTTCTCATTTTGAGCCTATAGTCCTTAATGAAAATGTCCATTTTGATGATATAGAAGAGCAGGTCGTTTCGAATGTTTCTTCTTCTTCTTCTTCTTCTTCGGAGTGTAATCAGGATGATGTACAGGAGGAGAATATAGAGATAAGTGTATGTGAGGATACAAAAAATGCGTATACGGAAAGCGAGAATGCCGAAAATAATAACACGGAAAAGAAAGATACGGGAAAACTGGATGATACTATAGAACAGCACGAAGGAAAGCCTTTGGATGAGAAAGAACGCAAAGGTAATCTGGAGAAATCATATAGTCGTGTTCCTTGGTGCTTGATGCTTATGATACTTATTATAGGACTAGTGTTGGGAGGTATCGTATCATGGTTGGTTTTTGACTATAATATAGATAATTATGCCAGAAACGTAAATATGATTGAGACTGTCAAAGAGGAGCCTGTTATGGAAAGTCCTGTTGTTATGGAAGATTCTGTAACAATAGAAATTAAAGAAGAGAGAAATGAAGATGTAGATTCTGTAATTTGTCCGGAAAACATCAACGTGAAATCTTCCGAGATTAATAGTGATGTAGTCTTGGATAACACGGAAAAGAGGAAAACTGAATTTTATTCGGAAAAGCTGAAATATAAAATAGTGGGAACTATAGAAAACCATAAAATAGAAAAAGGTAATACCTTGGTGAAACTTGCTTATAAATATTATAATAACAAGAAAATGTGGCCTTATATAGTGAAACATAATAAGAAGATCATTAAAAATCCGAATAATGTTCCTGTCGGTACTTTGATTGAGATTCCTAAATTGGAAATAATAGATTAAGTTATGTTTTAGATACTTTATGTATTGTAAGAAATAATATAGCTGTTGAAAATCAAAGTATATGATTAATTATCTTGTATATATATTGTTTGAATATTTATTATTAAAAAATAGAATTTATTTGAAGCTATAATGAAAAAGAAACAGGCTTATCCAAAACCTTTGGTTTCTGTCATACCTATTTTATCCTTGATAGCATTGTTGTTTTTTACGATTAAAAACTTTGGTGCTGACGCACTCTCTGGTGCCAGTCAGGTTTGCTTGCTAGTTGCTACTGCCATATGTTCTGCTATAGGCATACTAGGCTATGGTATAAAATGGAAGGATATAGAACACGCTATTATAAATAATATAGCAGGAGTCAGTTCTGCTATTATCATATTGCTTATCATCGGTGCTTTGTCGGCTATATGGATGCTTAGTGGGGTAGTTCCTACTTTGATATACTATGGTGTACAGTTGATACATCCAAATCTTTTTTTGGCATCGTGTTGTGTCATTTGTGCTATAGTATCTGTAATGACAGGAAGTTCGTGGACTACGATAGCTACTATAGGAATAGCACTTATGGGTATAGGCAAGGCTCAGGGATTTGGAGACGGATGGATTGCCGGAGCAATAATTTCCGGTGCTTATTTTGGAGATAAGGTGTCTCCGTTGTCGGACACTACAGTGTTGGCTTCATCGGTTACTGATACTCCTTTGTTTTCGCATATCAGATATTTGATGATTACTACTGTTCCTTCACTATTTATTGCTTTGCTTATTTTTACGATAGCAGGTTTCAGTCACGACAGAGGAACTTCAGCAGAAATGGCAGCTTTTGCTTCAGGGCTAGGCGAAAGATTTAATGTGTCATTATGGTTGGTCATAGTACCTGTAGTGACAGGGATTATGATTGCTGCTAAAATTCCTTCTATAATTACTCTGTTTTTGTCAACGGCTTTGGCAACTGTTTTTATGTTGGTATTCCAGGTAGATAATGTTTATGAGATGGCTGGCGGTGAGAGTCTTGAGGTTGTGTTCAAGACAACAATGGAGGCAATGTTTACTTCAACCAGTCTTCAGGCTTCTTCTCAAGGACTTACCGACTTGATTGCCACCAGGGGAATGGGAGGTATGTTAAATACTATTTGGCTCATAATATGTGCGATGTGCTTAGGAGGAGCTATGACGGCTTGCGGTATGGTTGCAAGCATAGCAAAGACTTTTGTCGGTCTTGCAAACAGACTTGTAGGCATGGTAGCCTCTACTGTAGGCGCAGGACTGTTTCTGAATATTGTAACAGCCGACCAGTATATTTCTATAGTACTTACAGGGAATATATTTAAGGATATATATCGAGATAACGGATATGAGAGTAAGTTGCTGAGCCGAACAACTGAGGATGCTGTAACAGTGACTTCTGTGTTGATACCATGGAACACATGTGGTATGACCCAAGCTACTATTCTTGGTGTCCCTACATTGGTTTATCTACCTTATGCATTTTTCAACTATATAAGTCCGTTGATGAGCATATTTGTAGCATCTTTAGGATTTAAAATTCACAGGAATTGTACTGGCAAAATTCAAGATTGAATAATATGATAAAGAAATATAAGTTGAACATACAACATCGCTTTTTGTATTAAGGTACATAATAAAAAGGTCGGTTGTTTTAATATGAAATATTTAGGGAAAAATTTCCGTATTTATGTGCTTAAAAAGTTCTTTTTTACTTATTTTTTCTTTAATTTTGCGTCCAAATTATAAAATCATTTTTTATAACCCAATATGGCAAATGTAATTAAATTACGTAAAGGCCTGAACATTAACTTGAAAGGTAAAGCTGCAGCAGAAGTTGTGGCAGTAAAAGAACCGGGATTTTATGCTATAGTTCCGGATGATTTTACTGGCGTAACTCCTAAAGTGGTTGTTAAGGAACAAGAGTATGTTATGGCCGGAGGAACCTTGTTTATTGACAAGAATCATCCTGAAGTGAAGTTTGTTTCGCCAGTAAGTGGCGTAGTAACCAGTGTTGAGCGTGGAGCTCGCCGTAAGGTGATGAGTATCACTGTAGAGGCAGCTGCAGAGCAGGATTATGAAGAATTTGGAAAACAGAATGTTTCTGCAATGAATGCAGAGTCTGTTAAAGAACTTCTTCTGAAGTCGGGAATGTTTGCATTCATCAAGCAACGTCCTTATGATGTAGTGGCAGACCCTACAGTTGCTCCAAGAGCTATCTTTGTATCAGCATTTGATACAAATCCGCTTGCTCCTGATTTTGAAATCGCTTTGAAAGGTGAGGAAGCAGACTTCCAGACTGGTCTTGATGCTTTGGCTAAAATCGCCAAAACTTATTTGAGTATCAGTGTTAACCAGAAATCGGCAGCTTTGACTACTGCCAAGAATGTAACTGTTACTATGTTTGACGGACCTCACCCTGCAGGAAATGTGGGTGTGCAGATAAACAACATAGCACCTGTAAATAAGGGTGAAACTGTATGGACAATAGATCCACAGGCTGTTATCTTTATTGGTAGACTGATGAATACAGGACGTGTGGATTTGACCCGTACTGTAGCCGTTACAGGTTCAGAAGTGTTGAAACCAGCTTATTGCAAGCTTAAGGTAGGAGCTTTGTTGACAAACATCTTCGCAGGTAATGTTACAAATGATAAAGAACTTCGTTTCATCAGCGGAAATCCATTGACAGGTAAGAAAATCTCGGCAAACGGTTTCTTGGGCTCATTCCACAACCAACTGACAGTTATACCTGAAGGTAGTGATGTACACGAAATCTTTGGTTGGATAATGCCTCGTTTTGACCAGTTCAGTACTAGCCGTTCATATTTCAGTTGGTTGATGGGTAAAAAAGAATATACTCTTGACGCTCGTGTAAAAGGTGGAGAACGCCACATGATTATGTCAAACGAATACGATCGTGTTCTTCCAATGGATATACTTCCTGAATATCTTGTTAAAGCAATTATAGCAGGTGATATTGACCGTATGGAACAGTTGGGTATCTATGAAGTGGCACCAGAAGATTTTGCTCTTTGTGAATTCGTTTGCTCTTCTAAGGTTGAACTTCAACGTATCGTTCGCGAAGGTCTTGATATGCTTCGCCGCGAAATGTGTTAATAATGTATTTATAATATAATAAAATGAAAGCGTTAAGAAATTATATCGATAAGATAAAGCCTAACTTTGAAGAGGGAGGTAAATTCCAGGCTTTTCGTTCTGTATTCGACGGATTTGAAACATTCCTTTTCGTTCCGAATACAACTTCGAAAACCGGTACGCATATCCACGACTCAATAGACAGTAAGCGTATCATGTCTATCGTGGTTATCGCTCTTATACCAGCATTGTTGTTTGGTATGTATAACGTAGGTTACCAGCACTATTCTCATGCTGGAATAGATGGAAGCTTCGCTGAAATGTTTTCCTACGGATTTTTGGCTGTTTTGCCTAAAATAGTTGTTTCTTATGTTGTAGGTCTTGGAATAGAGTTCGTTGTAGCTCAGTGGAAAAAAGAAGAAATTCAAGAAGGTTTCTTGGTTTCTGGTATGCTTATTCCAATGATTGTTCCAGTAGATTGTCCTTTATGGATGCTTGCAGTAGCAACAGCTTTTTCTGTAATTTTTGCTAAGGAAGTTTTTGGAGGTACTGGTATGAACATCTTCAACCCAGCATTGATTACACGTGCTTTCTTGTTCTTTGCATATCCTACAAAGATGTCAGGTGATACAGTATGGGTGTCAAGTGATAGTATTTTTGGTCTAGGAAAGGACATTGACGCTCTTACAGCAGCTACTCCTCTTGGACAGGCAGCAACAAATATAGATATCACAGCTTCATTGAGCGATATGATTTTCGGTTTTATACCTGGATCTATAGGTGAAACTTCAGTAGTAGCTATTGCAATAGGTGCTGTTATTCTATTGTGGACAGGAGTTGCAAGCTGGAAGACTATGTTATCTGTATTCGTAGGCGGCTCATTCATGGCATGGATTTTCAATGTAGTTGGTCCAGACACAGCAATGGCTAATATGCCTTGGTATGAACATTTGTTCGTAGGTGGTTTCTGCTTTGGTGCTGTATTTATGGCAACAGACCCTGTAACATCTTCTCGTACTGAAAACGGAAAATTCGTTTATGGTCTGCTTATTGGTATGATGGCTATCATTATCCGTGTGCTTAACCCAGGTTATCCAGAAGGTATGATGCTTGCTATATTGCTTATGAATATCTTTGCTCCATTGATTGACTATGTAATAGTTGAGAAAAATATTTCACGTCGTGCAAAACGTGCTATGTCTAACAAATAAAAACCGAATACAATGAATACTAATAGTAACTCATATACTATAATTTATGCTTCGGTAATGGTTGTTATCGTAGCATTCCTGTTGGCTTTTGTAAACTCTTCTTTGCGTGACCTTCAGGGTAAGAATGTGGAACTCGATACTAAAAAGCAGATTCTTTCGGCTCTTGGCGTAACAGACGTTAAGGATGCTGAAAAGACTTTTGCCGAATATGTGAAATCGGATATTGTTGTGGCAGAAGACGGAACTACTAAGGATTATGATGGTAAATTCGTTACTGCTTACGAAAAGGAATACAAAGAAAACGGACGCGCTCACGTATTTGTATGTGAAGTTGAAGGAAAGACTAAATATGTATTGCCTGTTTATGGTGCTGGACTTTGGGGTGCCATCTGGGGATATGTTGCCCTTGACGAAGATAAGAATACTGTTTTTGGAACTTACTTCTCTCATGCATCTGAAACCCCTGGACTTGGTGCAGAAATTGCAACTTCTCATTTTCAGGATTTGTTTATCGGAAAACACGTACTTGAAGGAGATAAAGTAGCTCTTAGTGTTGTGAAAAACGGTAAGGTTTCTAATTCTGATTTCGAAGTGGATGGTATCTCTGGTGGTACAATAACTTCTGTTGGTGTTGATGCTATGTTGAAAAACTGCATGTCACAGTACACTAATTTTTTAACTGTTAAATAAAAGGAGGAAAACGAACAATGGGAAAATTATTTTCAGCAAAGAATAAAGAAGTATTTTCTACTCCTTTAGGATTGAACAATCCTGTTACCGTTCAGGTATTGGGTATCTGTTCTGCATTGGCCGTTACTTCTAAATTAGAGCCGGCTATTGTTATGGGTCTTTCTGTAACTATTATTACTGCTTTTGCAAATGTGGTGATATCTTTGTTGCGTAAGACTGTTCCTAATCGTATCCGTATTATCGTTCAGCTTGTTGTTGTTGCTGCTCTTGTAACAATAGTAAGTGAGCTTTTGAAAGCTTTCGCATATGATGTAAGTGTTCAGCTTTCTGTATATGTAGGTTTGATTATCACAAACTGTATCTTGATGGGACGTCTTGAAGCTTTTGCTATGGCTAACGGACCATGGGAATCTTGCCTTGACGGTATTGGTAATGGTTTGGGATATGCTAAGATTCTGGTTATTGTAGCTTTCTTCCGTGAACTTCTTGGCTCAGGAACACTTCTTGGTATCAATATCTTGAATCATCAGTGGTTGAAAGATTTGGGATATGTAAATAACGGTATGATGCTTATGCCTCCTATGGCTCTTATCATCTGTGCATGTCTTATCTGGTATCAGCGTGCTAGATATAAAGAATTACAGGAAAAATAACAGAGTGTTGAACAAAAAATATTAATAGAATAACATGGAACATTTATTAAGCTTATTCGTCCGCTCTATATTTGTGGACAATATGATATTTGCGTTCTTCCTCGGTATGTGTTCATACCTGGCTGTTTCAAAGAACGTAAAGACAGCAGTAGGTCTTGGTATTGCCGTAACATTTGTGCTTGTGGTGACACTCCCTGTAAACTACTTGCTTCAGACAAAAGTACTTGCTGCTGATGGTATCCTTGGTATAGATTTGAGCTTCTTGAGCTTCATTCTATTTATTGCCGTAATTGCAGCTATAGTTCAGTTGGTAGAAATGATAGTAGAACGCTTCAGTCCTTCACTTTATGCTTCTCTAGGTATTTTTTTACCTCTTATCGCAGTAAACTGTGCAATTATGGGTGCTTCTTTGTTTATGCAGCAGCGTATCACATTGGCTCCTTCTGATCCTAAATTCATTGGCGGAATAGCAGATGCTATTGCTTATGCTTTGGGTTCTGGTATTGGTTGGATGCTTGCTATTGTAGGTCTTGCTGCTATCCGTGAAAAAATGGCTTATTCAGATGTACCTGCTCCTTTGAAAGGTCTTGGTATAACTTTCATTGTTGTAGGTCTGATGGCTATGGCATTTATGTGTTTCTCTGGTTTGAACATCTAATAAAGAAAGGAATAATACAATGGATATGAATTTTATTTTAGCAAGCATTGGAGTATTCCTTGTGACTATTCTAGTGTTGGTTGTTATATTGCTGGTTGCAAAGAATTTTCTTGTTGCTTCTGGCAAAGTAAAAGTAACAGTAAACGGTGAAAATCAGCTGGAAGTTGAATCAGGTTCTACTTTGCTTAATACACTTGCAGTAAATAACGTATTCCTTCCGTCAGCTTGTGGTGGTAAAGGTTCTTGCGGTCAGTGTAAGTGTCAGGTAATTGAAGGAGGTGGCGAGATTCTTCCTTCTGAAGTCAGCCATTTCAGCCGTAAGCAGCAGAAAGACCATTGGCGTCTTGGATGTCAGGTTAAGGTTAAAGGAGATATGGCTATAAAAGTTCCTGAATCTGTAATGGGAGTTAAGGAATGGGAATGTGAAGTAATCTCTAACAAGAATGTTGCTACATTTATCAAGGAATTTATCGTTGCCTTGCCTAAAGGTGAACATATGGACTTCTTGCCAGGTTCTTATGCTCAGATTAAGATTCCTAAATATGAAATGGATTATAACAAAAACATTGATAAGGAACTTATCGGTCCTGAATATTTGCCAGCATGGGAAAAATTTGGATTGTTTGGCTTGAAGTGTAAAAATGAAGAAGAAACAATCCGTGCTTACTCAATGGCTAACTATCCTGCTGAAGGAGACCG
Organism: Phocaeicola sp.; assembly: GCA_020026175.1. Classification (GTDB taxonomy): domain Bacteria; phylum Bacteroidota; class Bacteroidia; order Bacteroidales; family Bacteroidaceae; genus Phocaeicola. The sequence continues at coordinate 18,405 of JAHHQV010000050.1, forward strand.
TATCATGTTGACAGTTCGTATTGCGACTCCTCCATTTAAGCCTAAAGATCAAGGCTCTGGATTCATGGATGTAATGCCAGGTATTGCTTCATCTTATATCTTTACTCTAAAACCAGGAGATAAGGTTATTATGAGTGGTCCTTATGGAGACTTCCATCCTATATTCGATTCTAAGAAGGAAATGATGTGGGTAGGTGGTGGTGCCGGTATGGCTCCTCTTCGTGCTCAGATTATGCACTTGACTAAGACATTGAAAACTACAGATCGTAAGATGTCTTATTTCTATGGAGCACGTGCCCTTAATGAGGTATTCTATCTTGAGGACTTCTTGCAGTTGGAAAAAGAGTTCCCTAACTTTACATTCCACTTGGCTCTTGACCGTCCTGACCCAGCAGCTGATGCAGCAGGCGTTAAGTACACAGCAGGATTTGTTCATCAGGTAATATATGAAACATATCTCAAGGAACACGAATCTCCTGAAGATATAGAGTATTATATGTGTGGTCCTGGTCCTATGTCGAAAGCTGTTGTAAATATGCTTGACAGTCTCGGTGTAGAACCTGCTTCTATTATGTATGATAACTTTGGTGGATAAATAAACTAAATTTTTTTCATATGCATCTATTGGCGGTTCCGTTTAGTTTCTAAGCGGAACCGCTTTTTGTTTTAACACATCGGGCTTAATGGTTAAGTTTTGATGTATGTCAAGAAATAATGCTTTATAACATAAAATTTAATGAATCGTTGAATTATTATTGACAAAATGACTATCTTTGTATCGGTAAAAAGAGATAAAAGCTTAAGCTAGACGAAAAAAACTCTGACGAGAGATTTAAAAAATGTATTGTTATTAACAATAGAGAGTAATTAGATTATTTTTCAGGAAACAAAATTTTAGGTATTATGAAATTAGGATTATTAGTAGCCGGATTGGCTTTTTCAGTTAGTGTATTTGCAAACGAACCTAAGGAAAATGTACAGAAATGGAATGGTTCTATAAATAAAGAACAATTGAGCAAATATCTTAAATTGACAAACAATCAGCATAAAGAGGTATCTGCAATTTGTGATTATTTTGAAATACAAATGAATTTAGCTAACAAGTCAAAAGAAAATAATAACGATCAAGTACGCAAGGCTATTTATAGTAATTTGAACTTGATGAAAAAAACTTTAGACAACAAACAGTTCTCTGATTATGAAAAGCTTATGAGTATGACACTTCGTAATAAGGGAATTGATATCGAAAAGAAGTAATTTTTGTGAATCATAAGCTCCAAAGATCATTTGAATATAGTCTTCGGAGCTTTTTTTATTTATATAAACAGATAAATATGTGATTTGCATATCGTTCTATAATAGTGTTTATAGAATAAATAGTAAAGATAAGAATGTAATAAACCCCAAATAGTATTGTTAACCCAAGTTTGATAGCCCAAAAAAAATTTAGCTATTTTTTAGCTGTATAATTTTACTAATCCATTGATTA
>JAHHQV010000051.1 GCA_020026175.1 Phocaeicola sp.
TATATATTATTTAGGAAAAGAAGTAGGGGCATTATTCGCCTTTATGATAAAATAAATATTCTACGACTAAAGAGCAAATGTGAATACTTATCTTAACCTAAAGATAACGTAAGCATAACATATCTACTTTTTTATAACGGTTACTTTTGTTCCTGTGAAAAGGATATAAAAGTAACCGTTTAAATTTTAATTACCGAACGAATGGATAGAGAACGGTATTGAAACATACATCTATCAGCACACAACAAAATCACAGATAATCTACTGGATCGTTTTATTTGCAGTAACTGTCACATTAGTGGCACTGCCCTTTATCTATGTAGATTTCAAACAACGTTTCGGGATTGATGACTTTGTAGTTGTTGCAGATTCGGGGTTTATGATAAGACGTAACATAGAGCTTTTGCGTTCAGGAAATTACAATTTCATCGTAGGGGCAAGAGTTCGAAAATACTCAGGTAACATTAAAGACTGGATATTGTCATTATCGCATGAAGATGGATTGTTTCACGAATACAGGCTTGACAATGGAGACCGTCTGATAGTTACATACAGCTCCAAACGTGCTGCCAAAGATGCCTATAATCGTACCAAAGGCATTGAACGTTTAAGAAAAGCCTATGCCTCAGGGAAAATAACAAAGGACAAGATAAACAAGCGTGGATATAGCAAGTTTCTTCTGATTGAGAGTGATGTGGCTGTCAGCATAAACGAAGATAAGATAAAGGAAGATGAGAAATGGGACGGCATGAAAGGATATGTAACCAATACGGAACTTACACCTGAGAAAGTAGTTGCACAATACAAAGGTCTGTGGGTGGTGGAACGGGCTTTCAGAATATCTAAAGGTACTATTGAAACCAGACCGATATTCCACTTCACGGAAAAACGCATCGAAGCTCATGTATGCTTATGTTTTGTGGCTTATAAGGTTTATTCCTCCATCAGAGGAACAGTTTTAAAATTTGAATTCTATTGAGAGAATTATTATTTGTTGGTAAATTTGCCAAATTGGCAAAGATATCATCAGAATAGTTAGTGGATAAAAATAGCGTGAGCCGAAAAGCTAGGACAGAGTAGGCATAATTAAAAGAATGATAAGTTATGAAGAACCTTGAAGTACGTGCAATGAGTCAGAATGAACTGGAACAAGTGTCTGGTGGTTGCAAATGGTGCGTTGTTATTGACAGTGTTGCAGAAATCGCAAAAACGGTAGTGCATGAATTGCTTAACTAATTAGTATAAATAGTTTCCCTGAATCGAAAAGAAATTTATCGATTCAGGGAAACATAATATTAAATTTTATATGAAAAAGTATTTAAAAGTGATGTTTTCTATACTAGTATTGTTGATTCTTATCGTGATATGTCTTTATGTATATCCTGTAATTCATTATGGCTTTCATCAGATTAAAATACGTGAAACACTTTCAGAAAATGAATACCATGAGATTCCTTTCACATATGGTAGCAATAATCATTTTCAGATAAATTGCTCTATAAATAATGTTAAAAAGGATTTGTTAATAGATACGAAAGCGACTGGGCTTTTGCGTGAGGATTCGATTCTGAAAATGGGTGGAGAATATTGGGGTAAACTTCCTTTTTGTTCATCTAACGCATATGGAATTAAAGAAAGAATGAATATTTATAGTTTTAATGATATTTGTCTTGAGAATATAAAAATAAAAGATCCGTTATTTTCTTGTGTTAAAAGATCTAATCTTATTTATGATGTTATAGAAGATGGTGTTTGGGGGTCTGATTTACTTGCTATTGGATGTTGGAAATTTGATACAGAGAATAAGATGGTAAAACTCTTTCATTATAATAATCAACAGGTTTTAGAAAAAGAATCTAATGGGCTTGTTAAAATAAAAGGAGGTTTGAAGGATAATGGAATAACAGTTTATGTCAATGAAATAAAACAAAATTGTCGTTTTACATTAGATTTAGGATATTCAGGTACTATAGAAGTAGATAATAGAACTGCAGATTTGCTTATGAGTAAAATTAATTATAAACAAATATATTCGGTTCTTGATAATGGAATGAGAGATACTGTTACAATTTTTGAGGATGTGCAAGTCTCTATTGCTGGTATAAATGTAGAAAAATGTCAAGTAGCTAATATACGAAGTGTAAACGGAAATTATATAGGTGCTAAGTTTATGCAGAATTTTAATTTTATTTTAATTTATGGAGAAGAAAAAGGACATTTATGTAAGCATTTGTATTTACAAAAAAGAGCAAAAGGAACGTTAAATTTTCAGTGCCAATATAGAATTTCAAAATATGGTATGAATATTGAGCGTAAAAATGGAAATTTTATATTGACTGCTTTAATGAAAAATAGTAAGGCTGAACAGATTGGTCTTAGGATTGGAGATGAAATAATAAAAATTAATGATTTGTCAGAAGAATTTATAGATGATATGATGTTAGATTCCTTAAATCAATTGAAAATTACAGTAAAGAATAGAGGTGAGTTTAAACTTAGTATGTGATATGATTTTAACATAGTGATAACATAAGCATAACATATTCTCTTTTTCAGAACGGTTACTTTTGTTCCTGTGAAAAGGATATAAAAGTAACCGTTTAAATTTTAATCAGATATGTTATTACCGAACGAATGGATAGAAAATAGTATTGAAACATACATCTATCAGCACACAACAAAATCGCAGATAATCTACTGGATCGTTTTATTTGCAGTAACTGTCACATTAGTGGCACTGCCCTTTATCTATGTAGATATTTCCATACAAGGAAGTGGAGTAGTGAGACCGGTAGCGGAAAAAGCAGAAATAACTTCTTCTATTACAGAAATTGTAGATTCAGTTTTTGTAAAGGAAGGAGAGCAGGTTAACAAGGGTGACGTGATACTAAGATTCAGAACCAATAGTTCTGATTATAAAATCAATTATCAGACCAGCCGACTGAATGATTGCAGCGCACAGCTTGCCGACCTTGCTTTTCTGGCAGAGGGCGATTGTCCGAAGCTCTTCAGTTCTCCGGTAAGACAACAGGAATATGCCTATTTCATTCGTAAAAAACAGGAACTGGAAACAGGATTGGCACAAGCTGAAAAGGAATATTTCAGAAATAAAACATTGTTTGAGAAGAAAGTTATCTCTGAGGAGGAATACGACAGTTACTATTTCAAGTACAAAAGCCAACAAAATGAATTGGCATCGCTGGTACAAAGCCAGATCAGTACATGGCAGGCAGACCAGAATACATACAGGAATTCATACAATGAAATGAGTACCAACCTGAAGCAGGAAATAAAAGATAAGGATATGTATATTGTCCGTAGCCCGGTAGATGGAACTGTTGACCAGTTCTCTGGAGTATATCGTGGCAGCAGCATTCAGGCAGGACAGTCTTTAGCTGTCATAAGCCCCGACTCAACACTATGTATTGAGGTATATGTCACACCAAGAAATATCGGATTCATGAGTGTTGGCATGCCTGTAAATGTGCAGGTGGAATCCTTCAATTACAACGAATGGGGAACAATACCGGGAAAAGTGAAGGATATATCATCAGACTTCCTGACAGACAGTCAGGGAAATTCCTTCTACAAGGTAAAATGTGAAATGGAGCGCGACTTCCTTCAACTGAAGAGCGGGAGGATAGGAAAGCTGAAAAAAGGAATGACGGTAAATGCACATTTTATGGTAACAAGACGGTCATTGTTCGACCTGCTTTATCAGAAGATGGACGGATGGGTAAATCCGAAGCAGTATGAGAATGAAACGATGGTAGCTAAACTGAATTGATTGTGAATATAGAATAAAAGAATTATGTATAGAAAAGGAATCAAAATTAAACAGCATGACATTACTGACTGCGGTGCTGCATGTCTTGCCTCTGTATGTGCACATTATGGACTTCAATTCCCTGTTGCCCGCATCCGCCAGTATGCCTTTACAGACCAAAAGGGAACTAACGTATTGGGGATGATTGAAGCAGCAAACCGTCTCGGACTTTCAGCAAAAGGTGTAAGAGCACAGTTTGAAGCTCTTTCCATCGTACCTAAACCAACAATTGCACATGTGATTGTGCACGAGCATTTGCAGCACTTTATTGTCCTGTATAAGGTAGAAAAGGAACACATTACCTATATGGATCCCGGTGACGGTAAAATGCATAAGGTTACGAATGCTGAGTTCCAGAAAATGTGGACAGGTGTACTTGTTCTGATGGAACCGGAGGAGACCTTTAAAAAGGGAAACATGAAAACGAGCATGACAAGGAAATTCTTCTCACTTCTGGCTCCACATAAGAGTGTCATGATGCAGGCTGTATTCGGGGCGTTAATATACAGTATATTAGGACTTTCTACTTCTGTATATGTAGGTAAGATTACTGATTATGTCCTGGTAGACGGAAATATCAACCTGCTTAACCTTATGGGAATTGTGATGATTATTATTCTGATACTTCGTACTTTCATAGGGTCAATGAAAAGCATTCTGGCATTGAAGACTGGGCAAAGAATAGATGCGGCTCTGATTCTCGGTTACTATAAGCATTTGCTGACATTGCCGCAACAGTTTTTCGATACCATGCGTGTGGGAGAAATCATTTCGCGTGTGAACGATGCGGTGAAGATACGAAACTTTATCAACAATGTATCTCTTGATCTGGTAGTAAACATGATGATTCTGTTATTCTCGGTAGGTTTGATGTTCGTGTATTCGTGGGAACTTGCCTTGGTGACATTGGCATCAGCTCCGTTATTTTTGCTCATTTTCTGGGCTTTCAATAGGCTGAACAGAAAATATCAACGCGGCATCATGGAGAGCAGTGCAGATCTGGAGTCTCAGTTGGTTGAATCTATAAATTCCATTTCCACTATCAAGCGTTTCGGTATAGAAGACTTTGCGAATTTGAAAACAGAAACACGTTTTGTACATCTCCTGAAGAACACCTATCGCAGCATTTATGGGGCAATCATGGCTCAGGGAGGTATCCAGTTTGTATCAACCGCAATAACAATTGCTGTGCTATGGATGGGAAGTGTTCTGGTCATAGACAAGGAACTTACACCTGGTACGCTGATGGTATTCTATTCGCTTATCAGTTATGTCATATCACCGATAGGGTCATTGATTTCATCCAACCAGACAATACAGGATGCGCTGATTGCAGCAGATCGCCTTTTTCAGATTATGGATCTTGAGCGTGAACAGGATGACAGCCAGAAAATAGAACTCAGAAAGGATATGATCGGTGATATTGTGTTTGAGAATGTATCATTCCGATACGGCTCCCGTAAGGAGGTATTTAACGGACTCAACCTGAAGATTGATAAAGGAAAGACCACTGCAGTCATCGGTGAGAGTGGGTCCGGTAAAACTACACTCATATCATTGCTTCAACATATTTATCCGATTCAAAGTGGTCAGATACGTATTGGTGGATATGATATTTCCCAAATAAGCAATAAGAGCCTTCGTAGTCTTGTTGGTACTGTACCGCAGCAAATTGAGCTTTTTGCCGGTACTATTATAGAGAATATAGCAGTTGGTGACCTCCAACCTGATATGAAGCGTATTGTAGATTTGGTAGAACAACTTGGTTTGAAGGACTTTATTGAGCGTCTCCCCAATGGCTACATGACCTATATAGGAGAACATGGAGCTTCTTTATCTGGTGGTGAACGTCAGCGAATAGCCATAGCCCGTGCGCTGTATAAGGAGCCGGAAATTCTGATTTTTGATGAAGCGACTTCTTCCTTGGACTCAATATCTGAGAAGCATGTAAAGAAAATACTCGATGCACTGGCCAGTTCCGGAAAGACAGTCATTATCATTGCTCATCGTTTGAGTACTGTAAAAAATGCAGATATGATTGTGGTACTTGACAATGGTAAGGTTTCCGAAACCGGTACGCATAAGCAATTGTTTAATTCCAATGGAATTTACAACAGATTATGGAATGAGCTGTTTGATCAGTTGGATTAAAAATAAAGAACTATTGCAATAGTATAATTATAATTTTATCAACCTAAAAATTTTAAATAATGGAAAGAACAAATGTAAAAAAAATCGTTGCTTTATCAGAAAAGGGAAGTCAATAAATAGAAGGAGGCATTGTCCAATTTCATATTGGAGCAATAATTGGAGGGTTTATATATGATTGTATTTCTGAACCTGGAGATTGTATAAAAGGATTTTGTGATGGTATGAACAATGGTCTTAAATAGTTTTTATTATGAGAGATTTAACAATGACAGATATGGTGAACACACATGGTGGTTCTACACTTTCGTACTATGTTTTTTGGTTCCTAGGTAGATCGTTTGTATCGCCTGCAGAACTTAATAAGAATGGTATGAATCCAGTACACTTATGGAACTAATAATCAACAGACTATTAGTATTTCTATCAATAAATAAAGAAGATGAGTTTCTTGTAAATTTCGCTTAGATATTAATAAATAGTTGTCTGAGATGATCTATACAAACTCATCTTCTATTTAAGTATCCTACTTTTTAACAAGATGACACTTATAAAAAATATTTACCTCACTGATAAATGTTATAAAAATATCATGAAAATTCAAATATGAATAAGAAACTTTCTTTATACGGTATATTAATTGGCATAGTTGGACTAATTCTATCACATACGTATAGACCATATATATATAGTCACAATCTTTTTGATTTTCATATAGCAGATGTTATTGGTAGTATTGTGTGTGTGCCTTCATCAGTTTTATTTTTTTTGGGGATGAGCCCTAAATATTCTGTGAAAAAGTATACTATTTATTCTACAATTATATTTATAATTTATGAGTTGTTCGGGCTTATGAATATACATGGTACCTTTGATATATATGATATTATTGCAATTATTATTAGTGCTTTCTGTTTTTATTTTATTTATACCTGTTTAAATAAAAAACTTCATTGAATAGAATGATTTCGTATCTAATTTCGCAATCTATTTCTTAACCTTATAATAACAATCTGATAACCTGAATCCTTTTCTAATGCGCTTACATTTGCATCATAAATAAGGAATTAAGTATAACATAAAATTTTAATTATTATGATAGCAGAATTAATCGTTTCAGCAGTAGCATCAGTATCTTTGTCAACCCCCAAGGTTGTTTATAATGTAGCTTCAGATGATAAGAAAGTGACTAACATTGAGGCGTATTCGGTAAGTGAAGGCAAGTATCTAAAACGTATTTATAAGATACGCTTTATTTATAATGCAGAAGGGGAAGTGACCGATAAAAATACATATCAGTGGGATGAAAGAAACTCCGGATACGTTCTTAAGGATATTGAGAAATTTACTAAATAATGAAATCATAATTCTTCTCTTAAAAGTTTAAACGTAAAATCCCTGATTATGTACGAACAAGTACTGAATATCAGGGATTTTTTTCATTGTATTAATCCTATGTTTTATGACTATTGACCCCTTTGTTAACATTGCGATAAGATGCTTGTGTATTCCCTTGAATGGATTTAATATTGGACAATGTGAAGGGTAAGCTTCGGTAAGTGAATTCTTTTAACCTACTGATAACATTAGGATAACTTCAATCTTCTTTCTGCCTTTATATTTTTGTGGTGAACAAATAAAAATGATTAAAGATGAAAAGATTGACATTTATACTAGTTATTGTCGGATTGTTTTTCTATTCCGAATATGGATATGCGCAAGAAAAAAAATGGACTCTTTCGGAGTGCATTGATTATGCGGTAACACACAATATAGAGGTAAAACAAAGCGACAATCAGATTCAAAGTCTGAAAGTAGAGAAGAATACATTAAGAAACAGTTTCCTACCGGACCTGAATGCAGGCGCTTCGCAGAACTTTACATTCGGCCGCTCTCTTAATCAGAGTAATACATATGAAAACAGCAACATACAGAACTCTTCTTTCTCTGTAAGCACTGAGATTCCTATTTTTATGGGATTCAAACGTACAGCTTCTCTATCACAGAATAAATTTGATTTACTTGCAGCCGAAGCAAATAAGGAACTTATAAAAAACAACCTGTTGATAAATGTGGCTGGGGCATATTTTCAGATACTGCTTAATAAAGAAATATATAATATATCACTGAAGCAGATACAACTTACCAAAGAGCAGGAAGTATGTACAAAGATACTGATTGATAATGGGAAAGCAGCGGAGTCACAACTTTATGATGTCCGTGCTCAACTGGCTGATGATGAATTGACAGCAACAGAAGCACGAAATTCATTACGACTTTCTTTTCTTGAACTGGTACAACTTATGGAATTAGATGAATATGAGGATTTTGATGTTGATCCCATGAATGGGGATATTGTTATTGCCGATACTTTGAGTCCGGTAAATATTTATCAGTCAGCTCTAACATGTATGCCACAGATACGTAAAGCATATTATGCATTGCAAAGTAAGACAAAAGGCATAAAGATAGCCAAGTCCGGATTTTATCCTACTATATCTTTTGCAGCAGGAATGAGTACAAATTACTATAACAACAATTCTGCTCTATATGATAATTTCAGTGAGCAGTTTAGTAACAACATGCAGAAAAGCTTGTGTCTGACAGTTAGTATACCTCTTTTCGACCGGCTTTCAGCGAGAAACAAAGTACGGTCAGCACGTATAGAAGAGAATGATGCTAGATTGTCATTGGAAAATGAGAAGAAGCAATTATATAAAGATATAGAACAGGCTTATACGGATGTTATTTCTGCCTATGAAAAATATCGCTCTACAACAAAAGCGGTAATGGCTAACGAAGAAGCGCACAGATATGCTTTAGAGAAGTATGCGGCAGGAAAGTCAACTGTGTTTGAATATAATGAAATCAAGATGAAACTTGCTGATGTACTCTCACAGCAGTCTCAGGCAAAATATACTTATCTGCTGAAAGACCGTATTCTGGCCTTTTATTCATGCTTTACATTAACTGATTAATACAGATAATCATGCGTGTGATAGAATTTAACTTGGAGTAAAAGCATTGCTGTCCGGTAAGGTTCCGTGAATGAAACATACTTTGGGCTGCTGGTTTGGAATTTACGTAGACAACGTATTCTAGAAACTTGAGTTTTAAATTCTTCTATTCATTGCTAACATTTTTTTTGGGGGGGAGGAACTCAAAGGTAGCTAAAATAGTTTACAGGACAACAATATAAAAGAATCAAGAAAATGCCCCTTGCTACAAATACTCGTAGCACAAGGGGCATTCTTTTCTATGTTTGATTCAAATAAAGTAAAAACATCTTATTTGGTTTTGCTCCAATATAGAGGTACGTTGGTATCATTTTTTCCGCCTAATAGCTGCAGTGCTTGATTATAGCTATCCTTGCTATTGATTTCCAGGTTGGCTGGATAACGCAGACGTTTAGGATAAAATTCCAACTTACACTCCTTGTAATTGGATTTTGTCAGTGGAACTTCGTGGTTGGAAGTTACATAGTCTACCTCTACAGCCTGATTTTCAAAGAAAGGTAAGCCTAGACGACGATGGTCATTCCATGCTTCCAGCGGTAGGTAAGGGTAGTTGGCGATATACTTCTGCGTGATGATCTTGGTTAAATGGTCATTGTTCACATGTGACTTATAAACTGCATTGTTAGGGTAGTGATAAGTCATGGTTTTTGATTGGTTGGTGTATCCGTCTGTATAGGAAACCTGATAGTCCGTAGCCTCGGTGGTATGGTCATAATTTACGGAGGTGCCCACACGGTTGTAATCATTGCTTGACAAGTATTTATCTACCAGATGGCTTACACCATTATATTCAAAGCTGGCTCTGATACCCTCTTCATAATGCATCTTTGCAGATGTGGAAATCCATCCATATTCAGCAGCTTCAGCCAGTAAGAAATAGGTCTCCCAGTTTCCGAACCAGATTCTGTAGTTAGTGCCATTTCTGAATTTTTCTGCTGTAGAAGGGAAGTTTACACTTTCGCCTGTAAGAGGACTGGAGTAATCCGATTTTTTATTCCATCTTCCTGCTACCCAGGTATTCCAAGTATATTGTACATCCAGTTTTATTTTTTCTCCTTTTTCTCCTTCTTCCGGTTCACGGCTTAGTTCAATTTTACCGGCCAATTTTCCAAAACATGAAGGATAGGTTCCGGTAGGTGATTTACGGTCGTCATATCCGGGGATGTTGAACAGGACGGTAGCACGAGGGTCAATCTTTGACGGCAGTCCGTTGAAGAAGAAGCCGGCACTAGGATCGTTTGTTGTGACTGGCAGGTGTTTTTCCAAACGGATACCCATGTTTTTTTTAGGGTCAATAAGTTTGACCTTCTTCTTCAGTGTATCATTCAGCTGGATGTCAATACCTCCCAATCCCAGCAAGATATTGTTCATTGTGCTGGAAATAGGCTGAGAGTTCCATACGCGTGACATGACAGCAGTGGCAGGAGACCATCCGTCTTTTTCTTTTACTTTTGCAATTTGGTCGGGTGTTTCAATCAGAGGGAGTTTGGCCACTTCTGCAACATGTTGTTTAGCCGTTTCAGGTTCCACACTGCTTAGTCTCATAGCCAGGCGCAGGCGCAATGAGTTGGCATAACGCTGCCATTTGCTCATATCTCCGTTATAGAATAAGTCAGAATTATTGCCGTTTTGTGTGATACTAGACATGTCTGCATCTAGTTTAAGGCCGGCAGATGCTTCTTTCAGTTCTTTTAGTATAAAAGCATACAAATCTTTTACAGACTTATAAGGAGGAATAGTACCGTCGAACGAATTTTCGGCAGGAATAGGGCCGAAAGAATCCGATAATTCAGAAATTAGGTAAGCTCTCCATATTCTGGCCATTTGATAGAGATTTACTTCTACTTCAGTAGCCGTGCCTGCATCCATCCGTTTTTTTGCAAGATTGATGGCATTGTTAGCATAGTTCAGCCATCCCACTCCAAAACCAGTGCTCAGATAATCCGTGTTCCATCCGTCATTGTCGGTACCAATGGAGATTCCATTGGCACGGTCATAGCGAGCTGCTGATTTCCATGTCAGTACAAAAATACGTTCTGCGATGTGTGGGCTTTGCTGTGCTTCATAAATAGACTTGTTCAGCAAGTGTCCGATTTGAACTTTATCTTCTGTAATTGAAGTAGGATTAATGTTTATATCTTCAAAGTCACTGCATGAGGAAAACAGAGCCAGTGCAGAAGATAGTCCGAGTATATATTTATTAATTACTTTCATAATAGTGTACAATAAATTTGTTAGAAGCCAACTGTTACGTTAAAAGTATAAGATCTAGGAGTAGGAGCACCACCCAATTCAATACCAGTAGCATTTGTATTGGTAGTTGCAATAGATTCAGGGTCAATACCTGGGATATGGCTCTTTATCATCCAGACATTGTTCATGGTAAGTGAGAGTCTCAGACGCTGTACATGATTACCTAGCATTTTCTTGTTGAAATCATAACCTAGGGTAATGTTGCGCAGGCGTACATTGGTGGCATCATATAGAAAGGCTTCGCCTACTCCTAGATTGCCCTGAGCCATGTGTTCCCAATAACGTTGCGGAGAAATAGCCGTGTTGTTGACCGAACCGTCTTCTTTAACTGAATTAGGTACGACAAAATCTTCGCGCTTTCCGTTGATTACCGTACCGGCGGCATTACCTGTTCCGAACAGGCGGGCCGTAGTGGCTGAGTAAATCTTACCTCCAAAGCGTGCGTCAATCAGGAAACTTAGCGAGAAGTTCTTGTAGCTGAAACTATTGGTAATGCCCAGCATACAGGTAGGTTGCTGGTTACCCAGGTATGCCAGGTCGCCGTTGATGATAGGTAGTCCTTCATTGTTTACTATAATCTGTCCCTGTTCGTTCCTCTTAAATGTCTTTCCGTAGATATCTCCGTAGTTTCCTCCGGTATGCGCTACAATTTTTACTTCATCAAATCCCCCTTTTGACAAGGCTGTTTCGTTAATGCCATCTGCCAGTTCTATAATTTTGTTCTTGTTCTTTGAAAGGTTGGTAGATAAGGTCCAGTTGAATCCTTTCTGATTGCGGAAGATATCAAAGTAAGCCATTATTTCAATACCGCTATTCTGGATGTTACCAGCATTAATCATTTTAGAACTGAAGCCGGTGAACGGGTCCAAAGGCAGAGCCAGCAACTGGTTGGTAGCATTGGTCTTATAGTATGAGAAATCAAGTCCAAATCGGTTATCGAAGAGTTTCAAATCGGCTCCAAATTCGTAAGATTTAACTAGCTCAGAACGCACATTTGCATTATATAGAACATCTCCGATATTGGCAACTGGATTTCCGTAATCATCCTTGCCCAATTCGTATACATTATATAATTTATACGGATCCAAGTCGTTACCAACTTCCGCATAAGAAGCTCTGACCTTGGCAAAAGTAAGCCAACTTGGGTAGGCAATATTGAGGTCTTCCAGCATATCAGTAATCACAGCAGAAACGCTGAATGATGGATAGAAGTAAGACCGATTAGATTTACTCATGGTAGATGACCAGTCATTGCGGGCTGTAATATCCAAGAATGCCCATCCTCCATAGTTTAGTTGGAGTGAGCCATAGAGTGAATTCATTTTACGTTCGGTCAGTGTGTACTCAAATTGCATCTGTAATTTGTCGGCTGCATTGTTGATTGAGAATAGGTTCGGAATCAGCAAGTCGCCTGTACTTGTTTTATGGACAGCTCTTTTTTGCATCATTAAGTTTCCTCCCAAAGTGAAGAATCCTCCAAATTTTCCGAAAAGATTATCTTTCTGCATAGTGCTCAGGAAGCTGAAGTTGTTTTCGTAAAATGTTTCAGAATTTTCGCTGTATCTTCCTTTTGGATTAACGTTTCCTCCGGAGTGAATTTTTTCGTTTGAAGTGGTGGTATAATAGTCTGTTCCGGCCTTGATTTCCATGTTCCACCAGTCTGTAAACTTGTATGAGAGTGAACCGGCTGCCAGCAAGCGGTTTCGTGTATCCTCATTCAAGCGGTAGTCTTTAGACCAATAGGGGTTTTCTTGAGGTGATTTTTCGGTATCCCACCATATCATGTTCCCTTTTTCATCCAGGCAGTTTTTCAAATCAAGAATGTTGATTGAACGCGGAATGTTATAGATTGTATAGAATGCATTGGACTGGTTTATTCCTTGTGTAGGGCGGTTGTGGCCTTTATTGTTTAAGTAAGTGATTTTTCCGTCCAATTTCCAGCGTTGATCTTTTCCAAACAAGGTGGTTCCTCGTAGGTTTACTGAAGTTTTTTCCAGTTTTGCTCCAGGGACAATACTGGTTTGGTCCGTACGGTTAACAGATGCAAAGACGGATGTTCCATCTTTAGATTGCTGGAACGAGACACCTTCATTGAATGACATACCTGTCTCAAAGTAATTTTTCAAATTATCATAGGTTCTCAGCGGGTGAGTTCCGTTCCATTGTTCGTATTCCGTTCCATCAGCAATCGGTCCCCAGCTTCCCCTAGATTTGATGTTGAAAATATTATTAGAACCTTGTCCATAGCTATTCTGCATGTCGGGAGTCATGAACATGGTTTCGGCAGTAATACTTGAAGTGACCGTAATACCTAGTCCTTCTTGTTTCTTTCCACTTTTTGTAGTAATGAGGATGACTCCATTTCCTGCACGTGATCCGTATAGGGCTGCAGCTGATGCTCCCTTTAATACAGACATAGATTCAATGTCGTCTGGGTTAATATCTGAGAGTCCATTACCCATATCTGCACCCTTGTTACCCCAGGCGTCTTCCACTCCGCTGGTAAAGTTATCCATAGGGACTCCATCGACTACAATGAGCGGTTGGTTGCTTCCTGAGATAGAACTATTTCCGCGGAGTACAATTTTAGAAGAAGATCCCGGTCCTCCAGAGCCGCGTACCACTTGCAGTCCGGCTACTTTACCTGAGAGAGAGTTGGCAAGGTTGCTTTCGCGTGATGAAACGAGTGCATCTCCTTTCAGTTCTTGTTGTGCATATCCCAATGCCTTTTTTTCACGTTTGATACCCAATGCGGTGACTACCACCTCTTCCAACACTTCTGTATCATCGTTCATCCGGATAGTGCCTAAATTAGGTTTTGCTGTGATTCTTTGAGACTGGTAGCCGATGTAGGAAAGTTCTAGCGTGGCTCCGGTATTTACCGACAGGGTGAATTTTCCATCAAAGTCGGTAATTGTTCCGTTTGTGGTACCAGATTCAAGGATGCTTACTCCAATCAAAGGCATGCCCTGTGCATCTACGATAGTACCTTGAACTGTAATTTTAGCTGCCTGTAGCGTTGTGCTAGCATTTATTGCTTGGCCCTGGACCCCCCCCCATACTGCTCCGCAGTTGGAAGCCATCAGCAATAAAAACAATTGTGAAAACCTGCTAATTTTCATAGGATAAAAATATTAATATTTGTAAATAGATTAGATATATGTTGGTGTATTGTTAGGATTTATCAATGTGTGAATTGTATAAATCTGCGCTATGAATATTTAGGCTTATTATGTTGTAATTGAAGATATCTTTCATAATGATATGATTTTTTGTATGTGTTATCTTGTTAAGGCTATCTTTCTTTGTCCTTCTCAAAGATACGAATATTTTTACAATTCGTAAAAGATTATTGTACTTTTTGTGAATTTTAGCTGCTTTAGGTGAAAACATCGTTAGATAACAAAAGTTATAAAAATTAATGATGAAACACATGGATATGCTTTGGATAAATATATAGTAAGAAAGTCAATAATCTTTTGGATATAATGGACTAAAATATTAAATAGGTGAATGCTTTTCCCCGATAGTCGCAAGCAAAATATATTTATCTGCTGAAAGACCGGAATCTTCTTTTTTTACTTTTCTCTTTTATTGGCAGAAAAATGAGGTTATGGAATGGATTGCGAGGAGAATAAATGGACTTTTCAAATCGTCGGCATATTTTTCTCGGAACGTCGATATATTTTTTTCGGATCGTCGGCTTATTTTCGTCAGAATGACGGCATATTTTTTCCAAACTGTCTATATATTTTTCTCAAAATGACGGCAAGATTTTAGCGGCAAGAAAAATCGGATGGAATGGCTGTTGGATTGGTAGAATGAAATGATGAGATATGGTTGACTTTTTTTACTTCTTTAATCTGAAGACAACATTAGGATAGCTTATATTCTCTTTCAGCTTGCGTGCGTTTGCATCATAAGAAAGGATAAAAACAACGTATAGGTTTAACGGTAATTTTTTTTGATATTATGACTGATGGCTCTGGTAATGATGTTGCTATTATTAATGGCAATAAGCAGTGATAGGTGAACCATATTCTGTAAATGGAAGTAAATAATTTAAACGAATGTGGCGGTCTGCTTTTGAGTGTGATGCAATGGATGAGATAGCCCGTAAATATACTTGTCAATGTGGAGAGCGTTGTGTTGCTTGTCTATTGAAGGGCAGTGAGAAGTAAGAAGGATAAGGAGAACTGTTTGCCGGCTTTCATTGAATCAGGGGTAGGGGAAATAGAAAGAGGATGTGTCAGCACTGAAGTGACACATCCTCTTTATTCCTCATTGTAAGATGCGAGGCCGGATTTTTAATGTTGGTTATATAAATAAAGCATACTTATGCATCGATGTTTGCATAGGTAGCGTGCTTTTCGATGAATTCGCGGCGAGGAGCAACATCATCTCCCATCAGCATGGAGAAGATATAGTCTGCTTCGGCAGCGTTTTCAATGTTTACCTGGCGCAAGATACGGGTTTCCGGATTCATGGTGGTTTCCCAAAGCTGTTCCGGATTCATTTCACCCAAACCTTTATATCGCTGAGTATGGATGCCGGTTTCGGTTCCGTCGCCATATTTTTGCATGAACTCAATACGTTCTTCTTCAGTGTAGCAATACTCGCTGACTTTTCCCTTTGAGCATTTGTACAAAGGAGGGTTGGCAATATACAAGTGTCCTCCCTGGATGACTTCAGGCATATAGCGGTAGAAGAGTGTCATGATAAGGGTGTCGATGTGAGAGCCATCGACATCGGCATCGGTCATGATAATTACCTTATGGTAGCGTAGTTTGTCGATGTTTGCCTTCTTGCTGTCTTCGTCTCCATCTACTCCGAAACGTACTCCCAGCGCCTGGATGATGTTGTTTACTTCATCGCTTTCGAAAGCCTTGTGCCACATTGCTTTTTCTACGTTGAGGATTTTACCTCTCAACGGAAGGATGGCCTGAAACTGACGGCTTCTGCCTTGTTTTGCAGAACCACCTGCAGAGTCACCCTCGACCAGGAAGAGTTCGCATTCTTCGGCGGTACGGCTAGAGCAGTCGGCCAGTTTACCGGGCAGTCCGCCTCCCCCCATCGGGCTCTTTCGCTGTACTGATTCACGGGCTTTGCGTGCAGCTACGCGTGCGGTTGCAGCCAGTACCACCTTGTCTACAATGGTTTTAGCTTCCTTAGGGTGCTCTTCCAAGTAGTAGGTCAAGGCTTCACCTACAGCTTGATTTACGGCTCCGCTGACTTCGTTGTTGCCCAGTTTAGTTTTGGTCTGTCCTTCAAACTGAGGTTCTGAGACCTTTACAGAGATTACGGCGATGAGACCTTCTCGGAAGTCTTCTCCAGAGATTTCCACTTTAGCTTTCTCCAGCGCCTTGCTTTCTTCTGCATATTTCTTGAGAACTCGGGTCAGTGCGGTGCGGAATCCGGCTTCGTGTGTCCCCCCCTCAATTGTATTGATGTTGTTGACATAAGAGTGGAGGTTTTCACGGAACCCGGTATTGTACATGATGGCACATTCGATAGGGATGCCCTGTTTTTCGGTGTTCAGATAGATGACATCGTCGATAAGCGGAGTATTGGTAGAGTTCAAGAAGCGCACGAATTCTTTTACGCCTTCTTCCGAATGGAACACTTCCTTCTTGGTTTCTCCGTTTTCATCTGCCACACGGCGGTCGTTCAGCGTGATGGTAATGCCCTTGTTCAGGTAGGCCAGTTCGCGCATACGAGCCTGCAGAATGCTATATTTATATTCAGTAACGGTAAAGATGCCCCCGTCGGGCCAGAATGTCTGTCGGGTTCCGGTAATATCAGTTGTTCCAACTTCTTTTACGGCATAGAGCGGTTTACCGAACGCATATTCTTGCTGGTATATTTTTCCGTTACGGAATACGTTGGTGGTCATATGCGAAGACAAGGCATTGACGCACGAAACACCTACTCCGTGCAGTCCTCCAGATACTTTATACGAACCCTTATCGAATTTACCTCCTGCGTGCAGCACAGTCATGACCACTTCCAGAGCTGATTTCTTTTCTTTTTCGTGGAAGTCTACTGGGATTCCTCGTCCGTTGTCTTGTACGGTGATTGAGTTGTCTTCGTTAATGGTAACTTCTATATGTGTACAATATCCGGCCAGTGCCTCGTCGATGGAGTTGTCTACCACCTCATAGACCAAGTGGTGTAAACCTTTTTCGCTGATGTCGCCGATGTACATTGCAGGACGCTTACGTACAGCTTCCAATCCTTCAAGAACCTGGATGCTGCTTGCCGAATAGCTGTTTCCGCTGTTATGTGTCAGTTCTTCACTCATCTTTTTATCTTGATAAATCTAATTATATAATGTGCTCAAAGTTAGTAAAAAACTGTGAGTATTTTTCTCTTTTAACCTTATTTTTAAGCGAGTTAAGATTGAAAATCTGCGTTAGGTGACTTATATAAACGACAAAAGGCTGAATCGTTATGATTCAGCCTTAATATCCTTTGATAAGCAGATGCTTAAGCCAGTTTGCTTACGTGAGCAGCCAGTTTTGACTTCAGGTTAGCAGCTTTATTCTTGTGGATGATGTTGCGTTTTGCCAACTTATCCAACATTTTCTGAATACCTGGGAACAAAGCGATAGCTTCTGCCTTTTCTGTAGTTCCACGGAGTTTCTTCACTGCATTACGCATTGTTTTAGCATAATATCTGTTGTGAAGTCTTCTCTTCTCTTCCTGTCTGATTCTTTTGATAGATGATTTGTGATTTGCCATCTCGACTAATCTTTAATATTGTTCGTGATTTTGTTTATTATGTAGCCCGTGGGGGAATCGAACCCCCCTTTCAAGAATGAAAATCTTGCGTCCTAACCGATAGACGAACGGGCCATCTTTTGCTGGCCTAAAACTAGGAACTCAGACTGTGCTTTAAGGTCGTTATTTCCTTGATTGCGGATGCAAAGGTATGAAGATTTTTCGTTTTACCAAAACTTTCGGCTTATTTTTTTAAATTTTTTCTGCGTGAGGTAATGCTTTACAGTCCTTTTGGCGCTAAAGTGTTATCTTTGCGGTTGAATTTGAAAAGGAGGAAATATGCTTCAGAAACTGGTAGGGGTAGTGCTTCATACGGTGAAGTACAGCGACAAGATGAATATAGTACATATATATACGGAGCGTATGGGGAGGGTGTCTTGCCTGGTCCCTGTGCAGCGTTCGCGTAAGGCGGGAATTCGCCAGGTGTTGTTTCAGCCTTTGTCGGTGGTGGAGTTTGAGGCGGAAATCCGTCCTAAGTCGGGTTTGCATCCCATCAAGGAGGCGCGTCCTTGGTGCTTGTTCCATTCATTGCCCTATGACCCATACAAGTCGGCTATTGCTATGTTTCTGTCTGAGTTCCTTTATCGTGTGTTGCGTGTGGAGACAGAAAATCTTCCTTTGTTCCGTTATTTGCTTCATTCGGTGGAGTGGCTGGATGTTTGTGAAACGGGTTTTGCCAATTTCCACCTTGTGTTTTTGATGCGTCTGTCGCGTTTTCTGGGGGTATATCCTAATCTGGAGGGCTATGAAGATGGTTGTTGTTTTGATTTGTTGAATGCTTGTTTTGTAAAAGAGGTGCCGCTGCATGGAATGTTCGTCCGCCCGAAGGAGTCTTTTCTCTTACAGAAGCTGATGCGCCTTAATTATAAGACGATGTCTCTTTTCTTGATGAACCGGATGGAGCGTAATCATTGTTTGGATATCATTTGTGAATATTATCGTCTTCATTTGCCGGATTTTCCTGAGTTGAAATCGTTGCCGGTGCTGCAGGAATTGTTTTGATGGTTGGCGTGTAGGGGAGGAGGGCTGTAGAAATGATGGGCTTGTTTTAATGTCAAGAAGGTAAAAGCAGTTGAACTTGCTTTCTTGCATTGTTTTAGACATTAAATTCACATTTGATATTTCTAATTAAGATGAATTATAGAATTTTGCAGTGTACTGCAAAGGTTTTGGGCATTTATTTATCCTATATTAACCTTTGCGGCTTTATGATTATTTTCCTGCTTTTTACTTATATTGGTTTGGATTAAGATAAATTGTGAAATTTTGCAGTGTACTGCAAAGTTTTTCATCATTTCTTTGTGTAATATTAACAGATTGCCTGTTTCTTATTATGATTGAATTTTACTTAAACCTAATTTCCGCAAATTATCTTGACTCTCTTGTTATAAAATGGATATTTTGTAAA
>JAHHQV010000052.1 GCA_020026175.1 Phocaeicola sp.
GCTCCCCGACCGATGAGTTTTTATCAAAACGTTGCGTTTCTATTTGGATTCTTCATATTAAAGCCGAAATGCTTAAGTATATTCTTTAAATGAGAACTCTATTTCTATAAATGTAAGTTACAATTCTATAGATTAAAGTTTGATTTGTATGAATGAAACTTTCATTTGTAGAAAATGCAGGGTTAGATCAGTATTATCGTTTTAGCATGAAAGAGATTTCATGTCAATGATATTTTTTCATGACTTTGTCAGTGTGTACTCGGCTCTTAATTCCTCCTCTTCAGATTGATTTGGGGCATAAATCAGCCTGTTTTTAGCCTTTTCGGAGTATTTTTGAAAAAAAAGTTTCATTTTTTTTCGTGAAAAGTTTGCAGAATAAAAAATAAGCATTACCTTTGCATCGCAATCGAAAATAAAACGGTTCATCGGACTTGTAGCTCAGTTGGTTAGAGCAACAGACTCATAATCTGGAGGTCCCTGGTTCAAGCCCAGGCTGGTCCACGAAGAAAAGGCATCTGCAATTACTTGTAGATGCCTTTTTTGTTTGCGGATACGAAATACTATTCGTTGTTTAAACAGGTTTATTACATTTGTTTATATCTGTAGATTTTGTAAATATTCACAATGTAATAGGTTGATTTATAGCGACTATTGGAGTTATTAACAGTCTGTGTACAACTGTTGATAACTATGTTTTTTTCCTGTGTATATATTGTTGCCAAACTAAATGTTCATATCTTTGTATATATTGTTTTTTTTTATTGTTATGGAAGAAATTAGGAATATAAATCTGGCAGACATGCTGGAAGGAAAGAAATGTATAAACTTTTTTCTTGAAGATCTGAAAACTTGGTTCGGGCAGTTTGATTCAAAGGTTTGCCGTTCAAACTTCTATCAGCTTCTTGTATTAGAAGAAGGAAAGGCTGACATAACCCTCGACTTTGTGGACGGTTCGTTGGAGGCACCTGCTGCTGCGGTTATTTTCCCGCAACAGCTTAGCAGGGTGGAATTATCGGACGATGCAGTGGGCAGACTTGTTGCCTTTGATGATATGGTGTTCTGTTCGGATATATTGGCTACAGAACTGAAAGTATATAATATAGGTATACATCATAAGTTGAACAAAGTTTCTTTTTGTGGAAGTGAAGATGAATTTTCGGCGGTAGTTAACATCCTTGACAATATAGCAGATGTTTATTTTTCGGATATAAATATGGTGAGGAAGATGCAGATTAAGTTCATGATAAAGGTTGTAATATTCAAGTTGCTCGACAAGGCTCCTTCCATTGAGGTGTCTTCCGTATCGGACAGGGATATATCATATTATGCAGATTTCCGCAAGATGGTAGACGAGAATTTTATGACTGAAAGAAAGCTTGGGTTTTATTGTGACAGGCTTGGTATATCATCAAAGAAACTGACTTCTTTGTGCTCGCAGTATGGCGATATATCCCCACTTGGGATAATTCATGAACGACTGGAACTTGAAATAAAGAAATGTTTTATTACAGAGTCGCTCACTTTGAAGGAAATGGCTTTCAAGTTCGGGTTTTCTTCGCAATCGGCTCTCAATAAGTTTATCGATACCAAGTTTGGCATGACCCCTACGTCTTTCAAGGAATATCTGATGCATGTTGCGGCAGGCAAATATTAGCCATTCCTTATTTTATAAATCATCATCCTTATTTTATAACCTGCTACTGCCAGATACTGGGTAACTTTGCAGCAGAATTAAAAATACTAAATTTTATATATGGCAAAATTATTTGGAACTCCTGAATTATATCATGGAGCAGGTTCTTTGGAAGAGTTGAAAAATATAAAGGGGAAAAAGGCTGTTATAGTGACAGGTGGAAGCTCGGTAGTGAAGAACGGTACTTTGGCTAAGGTGGAAGCTTATCTTGGCGAGGCAGGTATAGAATATTGTGTATTCAGCGGTGTTGAGGCTGACCCTTCGATTGATACTGTGAAGCGTGGCGCCGAAATGTTTAATGAGTTTCAGCCTGACTGGGTTATCGGACTTGGTGGATGTTCTGCCATTGATGCAGGAAAGGCTATGTGGGCTTTGTACGAACATCCTGATTTGACTTTCGAACAGATGGTAAAGGTGTGCGGTATTCCTCCTTTGCGCAATAAGGCTCGTTTTATTGCTATACCATCTACTAGCGGTACTGGTACTGAAATTACGGCTTTGGCTGTTATTACTGATCGTGAAACTCAGGTGAAATATCCTTTGGTGTCGTACGAATTGTTGCCTGACATTGCTATAGTGGATGGTGAATTGTGTAAGACTATGCCTGCAAGTGTAACTGCAAACACAGGTCTTGATGCTCTTACTCACAGCGTAGAGGCATACGTGTCGAATATAGATGACAATTATGCCGATGCTTTTGCAAAGGGTGGTATATCGCTTATATTTGACAACTTGAAGAAGGCTGTGGATGAGCCTGAAAATGTAACGTCTAGACAGAATATGCATGATGCTTCGTGTCTTGGAGGTTATGCGTTTACAAATGCCTGGTTGGGTATAGCACATTCTATGGCCCATCAGATAGGGGGTACTTTCCATATTCCTCATGGTTGTGCCAATGCTATAGTTCTACCAAGTGTAGTACGTTTCAATTCGGTATCTACAGGGCGTTATGCAGATTTGGCGCATCTTGTAGGCAAGACTACTAGCGAGGAATTTGCCGTTGCTATTGAAGATTTGAGAAGTAGTGTGAATGTAGCTGCATGCATAAAGGATTGTGGCGTTGCAGAAGAAGACTGGAATCGTGAAATAGACCGTATGGCCGAAGCTGCTATGGCCGATCCATGTACAAGTTTCAATCCTCGTGTCATTACTCTTGATGAGATGAAGAAGATGTTTGCAGCTGTATACAATGGTGATAAGGTTGCTTTCTGATAAATAGTATCGGTGATTTACTGATATATGGAGATGTTATAATGTCTGTCAGGAAGAATGATATTGTAATAGCTTCGGATTGAGGCATAGGTATTAGCATCTATAATATGAAGAGCGTGTTTGAATTTTGCCGGAACATTAATCTGGTGTCTTTCAAACACGCTCTAATCTTTTTTATAATCTGTTGTCGGCTCCCCACATCATCTTCTCTTTCAATGTATTGAAGAAAGTCTGATTGCAGCGTTTTACAATCTTTATGTTGTGTGAGGCACGGCGTATTGTCAGTTTTGTTCCTTCATGGCAGCTTTCGCTTCTTCCGTCTATAGCAATAAGGAAATTGTGGCTTCGGCTTTCTATTTCGAGAGTTATTTCCCAGTCGTCGCGTATCACTATCGGTCTGACGTTAAGGCTGTGAGGGGCTACTGCGGTTATACTTATAGTGCCGCTTTGAGGAACAAGTATCGGACCGCCTACGCTAAGTGAATATCCTGTAGAACCGGTTGGTGTGGATATAATTAGTCCGTCTGCCTGATAGATGTTCAGCAGTTCGTTGTTTACGTATGCTTTTATGCTAATCATTGAGGAACTGTCTCTTTTCAGCACAGCTATTTCATTAAGTGCATAAGGTGTTCCTTTTAATATATTTTTTTCGCATGTGAGCTTTAATACTCTTCTGTCTTCGGCAATATATTTGTCTTGGTATATATCGTCAAAGACTTCTTGCATCTGATCTGGAGATACAGCCGCAAGAAATCCCAGTCGTCCGGTGTTTACTCCTAAGATTGGTATCTCTTTTTTCTCTATTCTGCTTGCTGTCCTGAGGAATGTTCCGTCTCCTCCTATGCTCAGAGCCATGTCGGCTTCAAATCTGTTGCCTCTGAAAGTGTTTAGTCCGCTCAGATCAATGTTTGTGTGTATTTTTAAAAACTCGTAAAATTCATTGCAAATGGATATTTCGGCATTCTTGCTGCGCAAGATATCAAGCAAATTATTTACATGTGATGATTTGTGTTCTTGATAAGTATTCCCGAATATGGCAAATTTTATTCTTTTATGCATATGATGTACTTTTTCTATCATTTTTTTTAACCTGCTAATTGGTCGTGTTATAATAAATACTGCTAACTTTGCATTTTATAGGATACAAAGATATAAATTTTCATGCAACATGACTAAATTAAGTGTAAATATCAACAAGGTTGCTACCTTGAGAAATGCCAGAGGGGGGAATAATCCTAATGTGGAGAAAGTAGCATTAGATTGTGAGGCTTTCGGAGCCGAGGGTATAACTGTGCATCCTCGTCCGGATGAGAGACATATAAGATATTCGGATGTATATGCGTTAAGACCTCAACTTAGAACTGAATTTAATATAGAAGGTTATCCTTCTGATGATTTTATAGATTTGGTTCTTAAAGTCAAACCTCATCAGGTGACACTGGTCCCTGATGCTCCCGACCAGATTACATCCAATTCAGGATGGAATACAAAGACAAACCGGACATTCTTGTCGGAACTTATGGAGACTTTCGGCAATGCCGGCATCAGAACATCAATATTTGTGGGTACTGACATCGAAATGATAGAGTATGCAGCAAAAGCAGGTGCCGATAGAGTGGAACTTTATACAGAACCATATGCAAGCCTTTATCACAAGAGTCCTGAGGAGGCTATAGCCCCTTTTGTAGAGGCTGCAAAAGTGGTCAGAAAGCTGGGAATGGGACTTAATGCAGGTCATGACTTGAGCTTGGAGAACTTGAAATATTTCCATCATAATATTCCTTGGCTTGACGAGGTCTCTATTGGACATGCCTTGATATGCGATGCGCTATATCTTGGACTTAAGAAAACTATTGAAGAATATAAAAACTGCCTTCTTTGATTATGATTACAATGACTTTACTTGCTGCAGCGCAAATGGCTGCAGACTCTTTGTCCGGAGCAAATCCGGTATTGACTCCTGTTGTATCTGGCGAGGCTCAGATGAATCTTTGGGAAATGGCATGCAAGGGTGGATGGATTATGATTGTTCTTGCCGTAATGTCTGTTATAGCTTTCTACATCTTTTTCGAGCGCGCTTTCGCTATTCGTAAGGCGGGAAAGGATGACCCTTTGTTTATGGACAGAATACGTGACTATATAAAAAGCGGTGAAATAAAATCGGCTATCAATTATTGCCGTATTACAAATACTCCTTCTGCAAGGATGATTGAAAAAGGTATAACACGTATGGGACGTCCAGTCTCTGATATTCAGGCAGCTATAGAGAATACAGGAAACATTGAAGTGGCTAAACTTGAAAACGGGCTGTCTATAATGGCAACAATTTCAAGCGGAGCACCGATGATAGGTTTCTTGGGTACTGTTACGGGTATGGTACAGGCTTTCTGGAATATGGCCAATGCTGGTAACAATATAGACATAACTCTGTTGTCGAGCGGTATATACGAAGCTATGATTACTACAGTGGGAGGACTCGTTGTGGGTATCCTTACAATGTTTGCCTATAATCACTTGGTGTATAGAGTGGATAAGGTGGTGAGCCAAATGGAAGCACGTACTATGGCTTTTATGGATTTATTGAATGAACCTTCTGAAAAATAATTGCTTATGGCACTTAAACGCAGACAGAAAATATCGCCGGGATTCAGCATGTCGTCTATGACAGACTTGATATTCCTGCTGCTGATATTTTTTATGATAACTTCTACTATGGTATCGCCCAATGCTATAAAGGTGTTGTTGCCACAGGGATCTCAACAGACTTCGGCCAAGCCTTTGGCAAGGGTTATCATAGACAAGAACCTGAATTATTACGGAACTTTCGGCAATGAAGATGAAATGCCTCTCTTGCTTGAAGAAGTTCCGGCTTTCTTGCAGAATTGCGCACAGAAAGAGCCTGAAATGTATGTAGCTCTTTATGCTGATGAATCTGTGCCTTACAGAGAAATAGTCAGTATACTTAATATAGCCAACGAAAATCATTTCAAGATGGTGCTTGCTACACGCAGGCCTGACAGAAAGTAGGTCATTGCTCTTTCTTGACATTGGTCTGAAATGGAAAATGAGGGCTTGACAGTTCTAAACTTATAAAAATATAGAATCGTGAAACAAAGTAAAGTAACAGGAATTATAGGTACGATAGCCTTTCATGTATTGTTGTTATTGCTGCTCTTTGTCTTCAAACTGGTTGTGCCGGAAAAGGAGGCAGAGGGAGGAGTACCTGTTATGCTTGGAAATACTGAACTTGCTAAGGGGGAGGCCAATCCTTATACTATGACCGAGGTGGATGTGATTCCTCAAACAGAATCGGTTGTTCCTGAGGTGGTTGACAATGAGCCTGTGGCTGAACAACCTGTTATTACTCAGAATGACGAACCTTCTATTCAGGTGAAGGAAGAGAAAAAGGTGGAAAAGAAGAAACCGAAAAAAGAAAAACCTGAGAAAAAGGTGGAAAAGAAAAAAACAGTTGAGCAGAAGGTGGAAAAGCCTAAAGAAAAGACTGAAGCCGAAAAACGTGCAGAGGCTGAGAAAGCTGCTGCCGCTGCCGCTGCAAGTAAAATAAGCGGGGCTTTTGGTAAAGGTTCTGCCATGGAAAATAAAGGTAATGCTGCTGGTTCGGGTATTCAAGGTAATGATAAGGGAAACAATCCTAATGGAAATCTTACTGGAGCAGGAGGTTATGGTACATTCGACCTTAACGGACGTAGCCTTGGTTCTGGAGGATTGCCAATACCTGTATATAATGTTCAAGACGAGGGTAGGGTTGTGGTTACTATAGTGGTAAACCCTGCAGGAAGAGTTATCAGTACAAGCATAAACAAACGTACCAATACTGTAAATCCGACTTTGAGAAAAGCGGCAGAAGAGGCTGCACGTAAGGCCCGTTTCAATGCTGTAGATGGTGTGGATAATCAGAGCGGTACAATTACATATTATTTTAGACTTAAGTAATAACCATATAGAGGCTTTTGTCGGCTTCGAAATTAAATTATAAGATTATGAAAAGTATTTGCATTTTTTTGGCTGAAGGCTTTGAAGAATCCGAAGCTTTGCTTCCATTGGATATTCTTCGTCGTGGTGGAATGGACGTCAAGACTGTATCTGTTACAGGCGACAAGATTGTTACAGGTTCACATCAGGTATCTGTAGTTGCTGATGTCTTATTTGAAGAAATCAAAGAAGAAGATGTCGAAATGATAGTCTTGCCGGGAGGTCTTCCAGGATCTACAAATCTGGATGCTCATGCTGGTCTTGACAAACTTGTCAATAGTTTTGCTGCACAGTCTAAGTCGCTTGCTGCTATTTGTGCCGCACCTTTGGTATATGGCAAACGTGGACTGCTTAAAGGCAAGAAAGCAACTTGTTATCCCGGATTTGACAAATTCCTTGAAGGTGCAGAATATACAGGTAATCTGGTAGAGGTAGCAGATAACTTTATATTGGGTAAGGGACCAGCTGCCGCAGCTCCTTTTGGCTTTGCTATACTTGAAAAGTATGCTGGCGTAGAGAAAGTAAATGAAATAAAGAAAGGCATGTTGTTTGCTTGATTATGAAAAATGTAATAATTGTTGCAGGTGGAAAAGGCTTGCGTATGGGGGGAGAACTTCCGAAACAGTTTATCCCTGTCAATGGAAAACCTGTATTGATGCATACTTTGGAGAACTTTTATGCTTACGACAACAATATTAATATCATATTAGTACTTCCGGTAGACCATCAGGACTACTGGAAGTCACTTTGCTCGAAGTATTATTTCTATGTTCCACATCGTATAGCAAATGGAGGTGAAACACGTTTCTATTCGGTCAAGAATGGTCTTGACTTGATAGAAGACCTCTCAGGAGTAGTTGGTGTTCACGATGGTGTCCGTCCTTTTGTTTCTCATCAGGTTATAGATAACTGTTATTCTTCTGCAAAAATGGGTATGGCTACTGTCCCTGTAGTGGATATGGTAGAGACAGTAAGGTTTATAGAAGACGATTCTGAGAGTAAAACAGTACCTAGAGACAGATATAAGCTAGTTCAGACTCCTCAGGTATTTCCGGTATCTATGATAAAGAATGCTTATGCCCAATCTTATAGACCAGAATTTACAGATGATGCTTCCGTAGTGGAGTCTATGGGAATAAAGATTACTCTGGTAGAGGGTAATAGGGAGAATATTAAGCTTACTACTCCATTCGACTTGAAGATTGCAGAGACCTTGTCTGCAAAATAAATACAGATTTTTTTGTTGTCGGACATGATGCATCATTTATGTAAAAGTGTTATGTCCGATAAAAATCTAGTAGCTTTTGTAAACATTAATATATAGACTGTAAATTGAATTACGATTTATCTACACGCGATATTAAGTTTTTGTCAGGCGTAGGGCCGCAAAGGGCAGAAACTCTTAATAAGGAATTGTCAGTGTATTCCTTTAAGGATTTATTGTATTATTTCCCATATAAATATGTTGATAGAAGCCGACTTTATCGTATATCCGAGATAGATGGTAATATGCCTTATATTCAGTTGAAGGGACAGATACTCAGTTACGAAACTTTTGGAGAGGGGAGACAAAGGCGTTTGGTTGCTCATTTTTCCGACGGGACTGGCATCATAGATTTAGTCTGGTTTCAAGGTCTAAAATTTATTACAAGCAGGTATACTCCTCGCAAAGACTATATAATATTCGGCAAGCCTACTGTTTTCAATGGCAGGATAAACGTTGCTCATCCGGATATTGACCTGGTTGAAGATATGAAACTCTCTTCTATGGGATTGCGTCCGCATTATAATACCACCGAAAAGATGAAGCGGTTTAATTTCAATTCCAATGCTATAGAGAAACTTGTAGCAAACCTTTTTAATGCCATAAAAAATGAGACTATCCCCGAAACTCTTAGCCCTGCTGTTGTGGCAGAACATCATCTTATGTCTTTATCTGAAGCTTTGTACAATATTCATTTCCCTCATAATCCCGAACTGCTGAGAAAAGCACAATACAGGTTGAAGTTTGAAGAACTGTTCTATATCCAGCTTAACATCTTGCGATTTACAAAAGAACGAAGAAACAGTTTCCGTGGAATAGTATTCGATAGAGTAGGCGAATTTTTCAATACTTTTTATTCACAATATCTTCCATTTCAGCTTACTGGTGCCCAAAAGAGGGTGATAAAGGAGATGCGTAAGGATATGGGAAGCGGCAGGCAGATGAACCGTTTGCTTCAGGGTGATGTAGGTAGTGGGAAAACACTAGTTGCCCTTATGACCATGCTTATAGCTTTGGACAATGGTTTTCAGGCATGTATGATGGCTCCTACTGAAATTCTTGCAACACAGCATCACGAAACTATCAGGAATTTTCTAGAGGGGATGGATGTGCGTGTAGAGCTTCTTACAGGTTCTGTTAAAGGAAAGAAAAGAGAGACTATACTTAGTGATTTGCTTACGGGAGATATAAACATACTCGTAGGTACTCATGCAGTTATAGAAGACACTGTGAATTTTTCTTCTTTGGGACTTGTGATAATAGACGAACAGCATCGTTTTGGAGTGGCACAGCGCGCAAAACTATGGGCTAAGAATACTCGTGTTCCTCATGTGTTGGTTATGACTGCCACACCTATCCCCCGTACACTTGCCATGACTCTTTATGGCGACCTTGATGTGTCTGTCATTGATGAACTTCCTCCTGGCAGAAAGCCTATAGATACTGTCCATCAGTTTGACAATCGTCGTGATAGTATGTATGAGTTTATCCGAAAGCAGATACGCGATGGTCGTCAGGCTTATATTGTATATCCGCTTATTCAAGAAAGTGAAAAGATGGATATAAAAAATCTAGAGGATGGATATGAACATATCTGTCAGATATTTCCAGAATACAAAGTAAGCAAGGTTCATGGCAAGATGAAACCGGCAGAAAAGGATGAGGAAATGCAGCGCTTTCTCAGAAATGAAACTCAGATAATGGTGGCTACTACAGTAATTGAAGTAGGAGTGAATGTTCCTAATGCCTCAGTAATGGTTATCGAGAATGCCGAACGATTCGGCTTGTCGCAGCTTCATCAGCTCAGAGGGAGAGTAGGGCGAGGGGCCGACCAGTCTTATTGTATTCTTGTTACAGGATATAAGCTTACCGAGGATACAAGAAAGAGAATACAGATAATGGTGGATACAAACGACGGTTTCGAAATTGCAGAGGCAGACTTGAAACTACGTGGCCCGGGTGATTTGGAAGGTACACAGCAGAGCGGTATAGCATTCGACTTGAAGATTGCGAACATTGCACGCGACGGACAGCTGCTTCAGTATGTTCGTGAAGTGGCCGAAAAACTGTTGGACAGCGACCCTAATGCAGCAAATCCAAATAATGCCATAGTATGGAGACAACTATATGAATTAAGAAAGAAAAATGTAAACTGGTCTGCCATTTCTTGATTATACATTATGCGAATATCACATATCATAGCCCCATTTTCAAGAAATTCCTATTTCTTTTCAGTTTTGCAATATATATTTGTGATTGAATTTTAAATATTGACATTATGAAGACTATTAAATTTTTAGGTGGAGCTTTAATGTGTAGTATGTTTATGCTTTCATCATGCGACAATGATGATAATTTTGGACCTAATGGTATCAGTAATGAAATTTACAAAGAATTTGCAAGATTATATCCCGATGCTAAGGACGTAAAATGGGACTCTAATGGAACTTACGCTATAGCTTCTTTTGAAAATAAAGCCACTCGTGCAGAAAGTGTGGATTTAGGAAATACTGCATGGTTCGAGATTGTTTCACATAAATTTGTGATGGACGAGCATGATGTATCATTCACAGATTTGCCTGTAGCTGTGAAGGCTGGATTTGAAGATAGTGAATACGCGCTTTGGGAACATGACGACGAGGTGGATGTGTTGAAAAGAATGGACAAGAGTGCCGAGCCATATTATCTTTATGTGATAGAGGTAGAGAAAGATGATGAAGAATACGACCTTTATTTTGATGCTACAGGATTGCTGGTAAGAGAAGTGCCAGATGATTCTGATGACAATGATTTCACAGAACTTCTTCCTTATCGTCCTGCTGGTGACATAGAAAACTGGTTGGAAGGTAAATATCCAGGTGCAAGAATTGTGGATATTGACAATGAAGATGGTGGTATAGAAGTTGAATTTGTTTATAATAATCTTAAACATGAAGCTTTGCTTACAATGGGGAATAAGTGGGTTTATACAAAGACCGACTATAGAGGCGATAAAACTAAATTGCCGGCAGACGCAAAGCTTTTTATCGAAGAAAAGCATGGTCACTTGTTTACAGACTTTGATATAGAACAATATGAATGTGCTGATGAGGCCAAGAATTTCTTTAAAGTTGAAATAGAATTGGTTGGCGAATCGGAGTATGAATATTATTTCGACTATACTGGTAAATTGACAGAAAAACCTGACTTCAGTGAATATGTAGGTGGAGGATTGATAGTGGATGCCGCTATTAAGAAAGTATTGGATGAAAAGTATCCTAAAGCTGTAGTTGTAGAAAAAGACTACGACGATGGTCTGTTGGAATTTGAAATCAGACATGATGGCAAAAAGAAGGATGTATATTTCACAGTGAGAAAAGAATGGGTTTATACTAAATATGACCTAAAGTCAGACCTGCTTTTGGATAAAATCAAGGACTATATCAAGAAAAACTATGCAGATTATAAAATTGACGATGCAGAAGTGATAGAGTATACTAAAGGCATTACCTATATAGTAGAGGTTGAAGACCATTCAGGTCATGAACATAAACTCATGTTCGATGTTGATGGTAATTTCATACCCAAGAAATGATGATTGAATCATAAATATAATTAAGACCGGCAATAGGATTCTTTTTCAAGTATCCTGTCGCTGGTCTTTTTTTTGAGGAGGTATATATGTAGACTACATATTCTTACATTCTCATTAACCCAAGTGTCAGATTCTTTTCAGAAGTATCTCCACATCCCTTTTAATCATCTTATATTGGCTCGACGACTTGTAGTTTGTGTTTTTATGAATAACCAGTTCCACTCCCACTTGTGAGCGTTGATAGTTTGTCAGTTCATTATGAAGCTGGAGGCTATGCAGTGCAAGATCGTGTATTTCCTGTTCTCTTTCCCTTCTTAATATGGTACATACCGGTATCAATAATTTCAGAACCACATTATCCATTATGTGATGTCCTTGTATATACATGTATGTATTTTCGGGAGTAACCCCAAGTTTTATAAACTCTTTTTTCATATTTTCTATTTCCTTCAAGGCGTCAGGATGTTTTTTCTCCAGTTCATGAAGTTTCTTTTCCACTTTTCTTGCCATATGTTCAAGGTTCTTTTCCGGATGTCGGATACTCACCTGGTCAAGTCTCACGAACGAACAGAAATCAAACAAGGAAAATTCTGACAAAACATGTTTCCTGTAGAACCATACCGACCATACGAACAGAGGCCATGCTATGATGGAGTATGCCTGCATGAACCCAACAAAGTCGATTATTTTATGGTCGTTCAAGGTTGCTGTCACACACACATCATGCAGTCCGTCGGCATAGCAGTGGTAGTTTTCTATGGCATATGCATATGTCTGAAGCACATAAGGACACTCTATCATGTATCGCGAAGTGTTGGTTCTCCCCTGAAGCAGATAGTCGTAGTCACTGTCTACACATGCTATCATGTTTTCTCCAAGTTGTGCTCCCAGTTTGTTCATAAGGACAGTCTTTTTGCCCTTTGCCAATGAATTTTGCGATGGCAGCATCACTTCGAAATAGATTTTATCATCTTCATATTCCGACAATAAATCCCGCCAGAATGAAATATCATCATAACTCTCTACATATGCTATAATCTTGCGTCTTGCCTTTTTGGGCTTAAGCTTGTTGGCGGCTCCTATATATAGCGAAGAGAGATTCTCTGTTAGTCGTTTTCCCATATTGGTGTTAGCTTTTAAGTTTGACAGAGTCTGTTACAGGCTTTTTTCAATCATGTTTTCCCGCATACTCATTATTTGTCGTAATATCACTTACTTCGGTCACGGCATCCATCCATCCGTTCATTATAAGTGCAGGCGAATGTGTTGTCAGTATTATCTGTACATTAGGGTTAAGGTCTCTGATGAGGCTGATGAGTTTTTGTTGCCATTCTATATGCAGAGACACTTCAGGTTCGTCCATGAATAAAGTGCAGTGTTCATTGTCCTGAACAAGTACTGTAAGTAGAATGACGAGCATTTGTTTTTCACCAGAAGAGAGCTGGTATGGAGTAAGAGTCTCTCCGTCTTGTCCAAACAATATTTCATTGCTCTTTCTGTTTATCACCTTCCCTGTTTCATGGAACAGGTCGTCTATCAGGTTCTGAAACTTTACTTTCTGTTTTGACACGTCTGTTGCTGTAGCTTGTTTTATAGGGTCTCCGCAAGTAAGCAATTCTATTATTCTGTTCCCTATATTTACTTGATAGTCAAGATATTTTCTTTGCAGTTGATATAGCTGCCAGTCTAGTTCGGTATGAATGTTCTGGTTTTCTATTTTCTTTATAATTTCCGAATCAATGAGAGGACGGTCAAAACTGCGTATCACATCAAAAGGAATGAAATCGGCATCTTCGGGGCTGAATGTAAATGTTACCACATCCTTTATTCCATTCGAAAACTCAATTTCATTGTCAACATTCAGCCTCTTTACAGAACTGTTTAGTATAGAACTTTTCCCGATACCGTTTACACCGCTCAAGATATTTACGTCTTTTCTCAAGTCCCATGTTATGTCTTTGCGTCCCCAGAGTCCTTTGATGACTATTTTTTTTATAAAATCAGCTTGCTTTTTCATGTCATTGTTTTTTTTTGTTCGTTCCCAACAAATTTATATAATCTATTGCTATTAATCAATTATTGGATAATGATTTTTTCAAATATCTCGTAACTTTGCACTATATTTTAAAAGTAAAACGATGAAGAATGGTAATTTAAAGGCACATATTGCATTACTTTTGGCTGCAAGTATGTGGGGATTGATGTCGCCTATGGGTAAGGCGGCTATGGATGCAGGAATTTCAGGTTTGGCTCTGGCCAATATGCGTATGATAGGCGGAGCTGTTTGTTTTTGGATAACGTCATTGTTTGTCAGGAGTGGCGAAGACGTTCCTCCTCGCGACCTGATGCTTCTTTTCTTTGCTTCCATGTTGGGTATAGTTATGAATCAGGGATGTTTTACATTTGGCTTGTCTCTTACTTCTCCTGTAGATGCATCTATCGTTACCACCATAATGCCTGTCGTTACATTGGTATTGGCGGCTGTTTTTCTAAAGGAGCCTGTAACTCCTCTCAAGGTAGGAGGTATATTGCTGGGCTCTGTAGGAGCTTTGGTGTTGATTTTGAGCAATACCGGCGGCGATGCTGGCGATGGCAGTATATTGGGCGATTTGCTTTGTGTCATGTCACAGATTAGTTTTGCCTGTTATCTTACTATATTCAAAAGGCTTATCTCAAAATACAGTGTGATAACGCTTATGAAATGGATGTTCAGTTATGCTGCTGTATGTTTTATCCCTTTTTCTTATAAGGATTTTTCGGTGATGGAATTTTCTTCTTTTCCAGTTGAAGTATGGATGCAGGTAGGCTATGTAGTTCTTTTCGGCACTTATTTTGCATATATTCTTATGATTACCGGACAAAAGACATTACGCCCTACGGTGGTGAGTATGTATAACTATATGCAGCCGGTAGTAGGTTCTAGTGTAGCGGTGTTTATGGGACTTTCCACATTCGGATGGCTCAAAGGAGTGGCTGCGGCTCTGATTTTTGTAGGTGTATATCTCGTCACTCAGAGCAAGTCGCGTACAGACATGGAAAAAGAAAAGGTATAAACTGGTAAACATATAGCTTTACAGAATGGATAATAATGATAAATCAAGAATAACGTCTCCTGTACTTTATCTTCAGCGTCAATACGAATTGCTGAAGATGGAGTATGAGTACGAGAAAGAACAGTTTCGTCAGCAGACTGAGGTTATGGGCATAGGCAGGAAGATAAAGCGCGGAATGTGCTGGTCGCCTGTAAACCTTGGCAGAAGTTATTATAATGCACTCAATCAGTTTGTGGTTGAGGTATATCGTACAGAGGATAAGGAAATAGAACATCAGTTTGAATATGGTCGTCCGGTATGTTTCTTTACACAAGATGCCGGCGGAATGTTGAAGTATTTCAATTTTACGGCTACGGTAAACTATGTTGACGAAGACCGTATGGTAGTGATATTGCCAGGACCCGATGCAATGCTTTCGTTGCAGAGTTGTGATATCCTTGGCGTACAGCTTTATTTTGACGAGACATCTTACAGGCTAATGTTCGAGGCTCTTAAAAGTGTAGTCTCGGCAAAGAATAATCGTCTGGCCGAACTGCGTGACATTTTTCATGGCACATCATGTACTTCTGAGTTTAGCTTTCAGCCCATCCGTTTCCCCTGGCTGAACAAGACACAGGATGAAGCTGTAAACAAGGTGCTTCATGCAAAAGATGTAGCAATTGTTCATGGACCTCCGGGAACAGGAAAGACAACTACTCTGGTAGAGGCAATATACGAAACTCTGCATCGGGAAAACCAAGTAATGGTGTGTGCGCAGAGTAATATGGCTGTCGATTGGATAAGCGAAAAGCTTTTAGACCGTGGTGTAAGTGTGTTGCGCATCGGCAATCCATCGCGAGTAAACGACAAGATGCTTTCGTTTACTTACGAGCGCAGGTTCGAGTCGCATCCCGACTATACATTGTTGTGGAGTATCCGTAAGGCCATAAGAGATTTGTATTCACAAAATCGCAAAGGGGCCGACCGCGAAAGCATCCGCTTGAAGATAAATTCTCTTAAAGACCGAGCTACCGAACTTGAAATACGCATCAACGAGTCTCTGTTTTCCGAAGCCAGAGTCATTGCTTGTACACTTACAGGAAGTGCTAGCCGTGTACTTATGGAACGTAAATTCGGAACTCTGTTTATAGATGAGGCTGCACAGGCTCTTGAGGCGGCATGTTGGATTGCCATACGAAAGGCAGACAGGGTAATCCTTGCAGGCGACCATTGTCAGTTGCCTCCCACTGTTAAAAGTATTGTTGCACTTCGTGGGGGGCTTGGCAATACACTTATGCAGGAGATTGTGAGAAACAAGCCTCATACGGTGTCTTTGCTCAATACGCAATATAGGATGAACGAAGAGATTATGAACTTCTCTTCTCGGTGGTTTTACGGTGGTATGTTGAAATCTGCTCCCGAAGTAAAGTATCGCAGTATACTTGATTACGACAGACCTATAGTGTGGATAGACACAGAAGGAATGGAATGTAACGAAGAGTTTGTGGGTGAAAACTATGGGCGCATAAACAAGCAGGAAGCCGAATTGTCAATATCGAAACTTAAGGAATATATAGACAAGATAGGACGTGAAAGATTTCTCGACGAACGCATCGATATAGGTGTAATATCTCCATATAAGGCACAGGTGCAGTATCTGCGTCAGCTGATAAGAAATGATTCATATTTCAAACCTTACCGCCAGTTCATTACGGTGAATACAGTTGATGGATTTCAAGGGCAAGAGAGAGATGTTATTGTCATCAGCCTTGTAAGGGCCAACGAGGACGGGCAGATAGGATTCCTTAATGATTTGAGAAGGATGAATGTAGCCATAACACGTGCCAGGATGAAACTTATTATAATGGGAGATGTCCCAACTCTGACAAAACACTCATTCTATAAAAAACTTTATAGTTATATAGAGAGTCTTGATTGAGTTGGTTAATTGCTGTGTTATCAATATCTTTGCACTTTATTAATTTCATTTTTTAAAATTTTATGTTTAACGACTTATTACAATCGTCTTACTTCTCTGTTTTCTTGATTGTAGCATTGGGCTTTATGCTGGGACGTGTCAAGATTAAGGGATTATCTCTGGATGTATCAGCCGTGATTTTCATTGCCTTAGCTTTTGGGCATTGGGGTGTGTCAATTCCAAAGGAACTTGGAAACTTTGGTCTTGTGTTGTTCATTTTTACTATTGGTATCCAGGCGGGTCCGGGATTTTTCGATTCCTTCCGTACCAAAGGTAAAACTCTTATTCTTATTACAATCTTAATTATTGCTTCTGCGTGTCTTACTGCTATCGGATTGAAATATGCTTTTGGCATAGATACACCTAGTGTAGTAGGTCTTGTTGCAGGTTCGCTCACCAGTACACCGGGACTGGCGGTCGCCATTGACAGTACTCAGTCGCCTCTGGCTTCTATAGCCTACGGTATTGCATATCCGTTTGGGGTTATCGGTGTGATTCTTTTTGTAAAGTTGCTTCCTAAAATCCTTCGTGTAGACCTTGAAGAAGAGGCAAGAAGACTTGAAAAAGAACGACGTGGGCAGTTCCCCGAATTGAGTACCTGTATCTTTAAGGTTACAAACGATGCTGTATGTGGAAGAACTCTTGCTCAACTCAATATACGAGCCATTACAGGGGCAGTGGTGTCAAGATTGAAAGTAGGAGGAGAGATTGTTATTCCTACTGCAAATATCATTGTCAATAAAGGCGATGTGATTCAGGCTGTAGGTAGCGAAGAGGCTCTTAATAATATAGCTTTGATGTTGGGCGAACGTGAGGAAGGTGAATTGCCTTTAATCAACAAGCAGGTGTTCGAGTCGATTCTTCTCACAAAGAAGGATATGATAAACCAGCAGTTGGGTGACTTGAACCTTCAGCATAACTTCGGATGTACGGTTACACGCATACGCCGAAGTGGAATAGACCTGTCGCCTTCGCCGGAACTTGCATTGAAGTTTGGCGACAAGCTTATGGTGGTGGGCGAAAAGGATGGTGTTCAGGCAGTGGGCAGACTTCTTGGAAATGATGCAAAACGCTTGTCGGATACCGATTTCTTCCCTATTGCATTGGGTATAGTGCTTGGAGTGTTGTTTGGAAAATTGAATATATCGTTCGGTGACGGAATGTCCTTCTCGCCAGGATTGACAGGTGGTGTGCTTATGATGGCATTGTTCTTGAGTGCCATAGGCAAGACAGGACCTTTGTTGTGGTCTATGTCAGGCTCTGCCAATCAGCTTCTCCGTCAGTTGGGATTGTTGCTTTTCCTTGCCGAAGTAGGAACATCGGCAGGAAAGAATCTTGTCTCTACATTCCAGGAAAGCGGATTTCTGCTATTTGGCGTTGGTGCTCTGATTACCATTGTGCCTATGTTTATTGCAGCAATAGTAGGAAGAATGGTGTTTAAGATAAGTATGCTCGATTTGCTTGGTACAATAACTGGTGGTATGACAAGTACTCCAGGACTTGCTGCTGCCGATTCTATGACCGACAGTAATATCCCAGGTGTAGCTTATGCTACAGTGTATCCTATAGCAATGGTATTTCTTATCTTGTTTATTCAGTTTATAGCACTTGCCGTAGTATAATAGAATTTTTATATAATGATTTCATATCCCATCCTAGGTACAATATGTAGCTTGGATGGGATATTTTTTTTGTTGTAATACAGATTTTATGTATAATCTTGACCCTCGTAGGGTATTTCATATTACTTTCAATATGATAAATATCTGTCATATTTACGCCCTGTATAGTCTTTTTATATCCTGAATTCAAGCGCCTAGGCGTTATTGTCAAAGCGACTGGTCGTTTTGCTTCAAACGCTT
>JAHHQV010000053.1 GCA_020026175.1 Phocaeicola sp.
AAAGCGCCTAAGCGTTTGAAGCAAAACGACCAGTCGCTTTGACAATAACGCCTAGACGCTTGAATTCAGGATATAAAAAGACTATACATGACATAAATATATCGTACTATAATCATCAATCCCTATCATGCGGAACAAAATGAACATTATTTGCAATAAATACATTCATGCTTACATATCTACTTCCCCTAATTAATGTACTAACCGACTGTTGATTAAAAAATGAACTACAAAATATAATAGAACATATATACATCATCCTGTAAGAGATTAGCAAAAGAGTTCAAAGAACTATATATCTTTGGAAGATATAAAGAAAAAGCATTAATTTGCATAATAAACCAACACTTGTTTTTACCATGAGCGACAGTATACACTATGAAATAGAAAATTTACTTACAGACTTTGGAGTACACCAAAACAACATGGACTGGAGTGCAGAAATAAGTTTACTCTTATTAATAGCAATAGTAACATTCATCACAACAAAGGCTTTCAGGCATATAGTAATACCAATGATACACAAAATAACAGCCAAGACAAAGGCAACATGGGACGACTATTTGTTTAATAACGACATGATGAAAGCTTTTTGCAGAATCATTCCACCAATAATGCTATATGTCCTGCTGCCTATGGCTCTACATGGGCGACCATATGTACTGGGGTTTCTACTCAAGACATGCCTCATTTATATTAACATTTCGATGCTTGTACTTATAAGCACTTTTCTGAAATCGCTATACAAGATTTCAAGCGAAAACGAAAAATTGAGGGACAGGCCGCTGAAAGGTATATACCAGATGATAAACCTGATTGCGATAATTGTAGGCTTAATAATTATTATTAGTATCCTGCTAGACCGCAACCCCATAAGCATACTGGCTGGTTTGGGTGCATCGGCTGCAATATTGATGCTGATTTTCAAAGATACATTATTAGGACTGGTAGCCGGAGTCCAACTCTCGGCCAATGATATGCTGAGACCAGGCGACTGGATAACAATGCCAAAATACGGGGCCGACGGGAATGTGATAGAAGCATCTCTTACAACCATTAAAGTACAGAATTTCGACAAAACCATCACTACAATCCCACCTTATGCATTGGTGAGTGACTCGTTTCAGAACTGGAGAGGAATGAAGGAAGCCGGAGGCAGAAGAATTAAAAGGTTTATAAATATAGATATCAACACTATACATTTTCTGTCGGACAACGAAAAGAGATCATTGATAGATAAAGGATTGATAGGAAAACAAGACATATCGGATGGCAATGAAATAAATCTGGCATTGTTCAGAACATATATATTGAGATACCTGACAGAACATAGCAAGCTAAACAAGGAATTTACAGTCATGGTAAGACAGTTACAACCTACTTCGGAAGGTCTGCCTTTAGAAATTTATTGCTTTACCAACACTACGGTATGGCCTGAATACGAAAATATACAATCGGAGATTTTTGAACATATAATAGCTTCATCAAAAGAATTCGATTTAAGATTATACCAAAAGCCGTCAGGCAATGATTTCAAGACAGACTTTTAGGGTTATAATAAAAAATCATTCAGCCCCCTCAGCTTAGAGGGGGCTGAATGGTTAATTTTTTTTAGGAAGGGTTCTGTTCAATATTATATATCCTAAAAAGCCTGCCAGTATAGTACCAAACAAGACACCCATTTTAGCCTCATTAAGCAACTGAGAATTGTCGACAAACGAAAGATTGGCTATGAAAAGAGACACTGTGAATCCTATTCCTCCCAGCACACATATACCTGTAATGTTCTTCCATGTCATACCATGCCCCAACGAAGCAAATCCAGTTTTCACAACAAGCCATGTGAATAGATATATACCTACAAATTTTCCCACTACAAGCCCTAAAAGTACTGCCCACGTAATCTGACCTATCTCTATACCTCCATGAGATGCAGTAAGCACAACTCCGGCATTGGCAAAAGCGAACAACGGCATTATAAAATTGCTAACAAACGGAGAAAGAGAATCTTCGAGAGACTGCAACGGCGAGATGACCTTGTCTGAAACCGACTTTATGTTATTTAGGGCATGTATCTGGTCATGACTAAGAATTATACATTCCTTATCCGATTCGGGAATCATATCTACACAATCATGGATATTACTTATATAGTTTCCTATCTTCACCCTTGGAACAGCCGGTATGGTAAACGCCACAACAACCCCCGAAATAGTGGCATGAATACCACTCTGCATAAAGCAATACCACATCACAAGGCCAGCTATGATATAAGGCCACTTGCCATTTATCTTCATGACATTAAACACAAGCAGAAAAGCCAATACCAATAAAGAATAAAGGATGAAAGTGGTATCAAGATGAGATGAATAACACAAAGCGATGACAAATATACCTCCTATATCGTCTACAACCGCAAAAGCTGTAAGGAATATCTTTAACGAAAGAGGAACACGGCTACCGAACAGATTGAGTACACCAAGAGAAAAAGCTATATCGGTGGCCATAGGTATTGCAAGACCCACTTCGGCAGGAGTCCCTTTTGTGATATAAAAATATATCAATACAGGAACAATCATTCCACCACAAGCAGCAATAACAGGAAGCAATGCCTTTCTGATAGAAGACAGTTCTCCTACAAGTACTTCTCTCTTTATCTCAAGACCTACTACAAAGAAAAACACCGTCATCAAGGCATCGTTGATGAAAGACATCAACGTTAGAGGATGCCCTCCGTGATTGAAAAAATTAAAACTTCCTATCTTAAATGAAATCTCATGCTCCCATAAAGAATGATATAAATCACTCCACGGAGAATTAGCCACAATCAAGGCCATAACAGCTGAAACGATCAGCAATATACCACTATTTACCGTAATAGGAAACGTACGTTTAAGTTGAAACATTTGCAACATATACCAAATTTATATAACAATAAGACTTTAAGGATTATTCTACTAAAAAAAACATAGACCATAATTTTCACACAATAATACTAAAAAATACATTACGCCACAAGTATTAACCCATATATTGTTATCCACAATACAATTATCGTAGAAACAATTATATCACAACACTAGTGTCTCTTAATAATTGTAAAGAGACTAGTTAATTATTTGATTTACAATCTTTGTTCTCAAAAAATGCTTGTCGCACATTTGAATCAGTTACCTTAGGGGCTGGGCCAAATTGCGATAGCTATGAATATTAAGAAATATGTTTTCAGTCAAATGACTTCATTCCTTCCAAAACGCTATTTTGAGCGGTTAGTAGAAAAGAGCAACGACAGAACAAAAAGTTGGAGCATCAGTTTCCGGAACCAACTATTAGTTCTCATATTTGGTCAGCTGGATGGCTGCAACAGCCTTCGAGAACTGACTGATATTACCATTACGCATTCTTCTAAGTCATATCATTTAGGGTTCGGCAAGACTCCAATAACACGTAGCACTCTGTCAAAAGCTAACATGCTAAGAGACTATCGCGTATTTGAATCTTTTGCCTATCACATGGTAAACCTGGCTCAACAAAAGCGAATTGACAAAGAGTTCGATTTGAACGGAACTTTTTATGCTTTTGATTCAACAACAATAGACTTATGCCTGTCATTGTATGATTGGGCCCGATTCAGGAGTACAAAGTCTGGCATCAAAATACATACCCTGTTGGATATCAGAACTGAAACTCCCACTTCATTCACGATTACAGATGCAGTAGTGCATGATGTAAATGCCATGGATAGTATTGCATATGAACCGTTTGCCTGTTACATATTCGACAGAGGATATTTTGACTTGCGCCGTCTTTATCACATTAACGAAGTAAGTTCATTCTTTGTGATAAGAGAAAAACGCAGACCTAAATATGAGATCACAGCAGGTGAAGATGTGCTTGAAGGCACTGATAATGTCTTGCAAGATCAAACTATAAGATTCACAGGAAAACGAAACTGTACGAATTATCCTTCTGAAATAAGACGTATAGTTTACTACTCTCATGAAATGAACAGAACCTTTACCTACTATACAAACAATTTCTATTTGAAGGCTTCTGACATAGCTTTACTTTATAAAAACAGATGGAAAGTGGAGCTGTTCTTCAAATTTTTAAAGCAGCATCTTCGAGTAAAATCCTTTTGGGGAAACTCTGAGAATGCAGTCAGAATACAAATATATGTGGCTATCATTACTTATTGTTTGGTAGCCATTATTGAGAGTGAATTAAAACTCAATAGGGACATCTACGAAGTAATGAGAATCATTGGTAGTTCTATGCTTGTAAAAGACAATATCAAGGATCTATTTAGCCATGCTGAATACGACAACCTTTACAAAAATGACGGCCAGCTAGAATTGGATTTTACATCATAATGAGCCATATTGAGATGTTTTACATTTTTTAATAGACACTAGTGATATCACAATTTGAAGATTATATAACATTTTATTGATTAATTTGAGTATTTTTGCACTCAATTTATATTATCAACCTTAATAAAAACCTAAAACTTTTTTTTGAAATGAATCAGAAGAAACAAAATTTTGCGATTCCTTTGTCATTCATAGGAATCATGTTCTTTGCCATAGGTTTTGCACTGGGCATCAACTCTCTATTAGTACCTGTACTACAAGGTTCACTTGGTATCTCTAATGCTGCATCATATCTGATAATTGCGGCTACATTCATTCCATTCCTTGTATTTGGCTATCCAGCTGGTCTTACTATCAAGGCAATAGGCTACAAGAAGACAATGTCGTTGTCTTTCTTCATTTTTGCAGCAGCATTCTATCTTTTCATTCTTTCGGCCAACCAAAAGAGTTTCTCGCTCTTCTTGCTGGCTTCATTTGTAAGTGGTGCAGCAAACGCTTATCTACAGGCTTCGGTAAACCCTTATATCACAATACTTGGCCCTATG
Source organism: Phocaeicola sp. (assembly GCA_020026175.1). Classification (GTDB taxonomy): domain Bacteria; phylum Bacteroidota; class Bacteroidia; order Bacteroidales; family Bacteroidaceae; genus Phocaeicola. The sequence continues at coordinate 4,919 of JAHHQV010000053.1, forward strand.
GAAAGTGCTGCAAAACGTATCAGTATCATGGGTATCTGCAACAAACTGGCTTGGCCTATTCCTGCAATGTTCATTGTATGGCTATTGGGTAAAGATGTTAAACTAATCGGTATCGATGATTTGGAGAAACCTTTCTTCATAATAATAGCTGCATTCGTGGCACTTGGAGTAATGGCCTTCTTTGCTCCACTTCCAGAAGTAAAGGCAGCAGGTGAAGATGACAGCGAGGAAAATGCGGAGGCATGTCCTTATGCAGCAGGAAAAACTTCAGTAATGCAGTTCCCCCACCTTTTGTTGGGATGCCTGGCACTATTCTTATATGTAGGTGTAGAGACAGTATCATTGGGTACACTGGTAGACTATGCGAACTCGTTAGGACTGGAAGGTGCAGCAAACTATGCATGGATTGCTCCTATAGGTATCGTTATAGGTTACATATGCGGTATTATATTCATACCTAAATATATGAGCCAGGCTACAGCTCTTAAAATATGTTCATGCCTTGCCATCATAGGTTCACTTCTTGTAGTACTTACTCCTGCAGAAGTTTCAATATATTTCATATCGTTCATGGCATTGGGTTGCTCTTTGATGTGGCCTGCATTGTGGCCTCTGGCTATGGCAGACCTCGGCAAATTTACCAAAGCCGGCTCGTCATTGCTCATCATGGCTATGTTTGGAGGTGCAGTAATCCCTACTCTTTACGGATGGCTGAAAGACGTAACAAGCCCTCAGCAGGCATACTGGCTGTGCTTGCCTTGCTTCCTCTTCATCTTGTATTATGGTGTAGCGGGATACAAAATCAGAACAAAATAATAAAGACTGAATATTATATATACAAAATAATGGCGGAGCGTGATTGAGTGACCAATACACGCTCCGCCATTTAAATTTATAATGTCACACTATCATTTACGATAGCTATCCAACTCATCTGCCTTAAACTTGCGTATAAAGTTGAAATTTTTTTCAACTTCAGCCTCAGCGTAGTTTACATACACATTAAGTGATTGAGCAAACAGTTCAGGGGCTCTTCCTGCATCCTGAAGCAAGAGATGACTCATCACACACACAGCTGCCATTTCATAGAGACGACGAGAAACGAAATCAAGAAGTTCCTGGTTCTGTGCTTCCTTCACCGCATTGGTACAAGCCTCAAACTTGCGTGCCATATCCTTGATGCGGTTCATATATTTCTCAAACTCAGGAAGGCAAGGTATCATTTCGTATTCATGAAGAGTAGCTGCATAAGACCCGTTTGTAACATAACGGATGGCAGCTACAGTCTGAAGCTGAGTTGTTCCTTCGTAGATACTTGTGATACGTGCATCGCGATAAATGCGCTGGCAAGCATATTCCATCATAAAACCAGAACCACCGTGTACCTGAATACAATCATAAGCATTTTGGTTAGCATATTCTGAATTCATTCCTTTAGCAAGAGGAGTAAAGCTATCTGCAAGCTTTGCATAACGTTTCTGTTCCTGACGTTCTTCAGGAGTAAGCTTGCGTTCGCGTGCAATATCATCAAGAGCCTTGTATATATCTACATAGCGAGCAGTCTGATAAAGGAGTGCACGACCTGCATCAAGTTTTGCCTTAATTGTAGAAAGCATATCATAGACAGCCGGAAACTCAATGATAGCCTTTCCGAACTGCTTGCGGTCTTTTGCATATGCAATAGCCTCGTTATAAGCAGACTGGCTCAATCCTACAGACTGAGCAGCAATACCAAGACGAGCACCGTTCATAAGAGCCATCACATACTTGATAAGCCCCAACTTGCGGTCGCCACACAATTCGGCTTTTGCATTCTTGTAGACAAGTTCGCAAGTAGGAGAACCATGAATACCAAGCTTGTTTTCTATACGGCGTACGTCTACCCCACCATCATTCTTGTCATATATAAACATTGAAAGTCCACGACCATCTTTTGTTCCTTCTTCAGAACGAGCAAGAACAAGATGCAGATTGGCATCACCGTTAGTGATAAAGCGTTTCACGCCATTCAGACGCCAACAAGCATTAGCCTCATCGTATGTAGCCTTGAGCATCACACTTTGAAGGTCGGAACCTGCATCAGGCTCTGTAAGGTCCATAGACATGGTCTCGCCTGCACATATACGAGGAATGAAACGGCTGTGCTGATCTTCATTTCCAAACTCATAAAGAGTCTCTATACAATCTTGCAAAGACCATATATTTCCGAAACCGGCATCAGCCTGAGCCACTATTTCGGCACACATAGTATATGGAGTGATAGGGAAATTAAGTCCACCATAACGGCGTGGCATAGTCATGCCATTAAGCCCTGCCTTCACCATTGCATCAAGATTGGCTTTAGTACCCGAAGCATACTCTACTCTTCCGTCGGCACAATGAGGTCCTTCCTCGTCTACACCTTCGGCATTGACTGCAATTACTTCACCTGTAATTTCGCCTGTAATCTCCAATACTTTATCATACGAATCCACTGCATCAACATAATCCTGAGGTGCATAGTCGAATTCTTCTTTATCTTTATAACCGCGTTCTTTAAGTTCGCATATACGTTCCATCAACGGGTTGTTAAGATGGAAACGCAATTCCGGATGTTCTGTATAAAAGTTTGCCATTACTTACTGTTCTTTTTATAATACTTAATCATTTTTGGAATCACCTCTTCCACCGTACCGTTAATAACATAATCGGATATAGTATTGATAGGAGCATTAGGGTCGTTGTTCACAGAGATGATTATACCAGCATCCTGCATACCTGCAATATGCTGAATCTGACCAGATATACCGCATGCAATATAAAGTTTAGGATGAACGGTAACACCTGTCTGCCCAATCTGTCGGTCGTGTTCGCAGAATCCAGCATCCACAGCAGCACGACTTGCACCAACTTCCGCGTGAAGTTCCTTTGCAAGTTCGAACAACATATCAAAACCTTCTTTCGACCCCATTCCATAACCTCCGGCAATAACTATAGGTGCACCCTTGAGGTTGTGTTTTGCCTTTTCCACATGACGATCTATCACCTTAACTACATAGTCTGTTTCGGATACGAAGGCAGCCACATCATGACGAACAACTTCGCCATTATAATTTTCATCCATAATCTCCTTCTTCATCACACCTTCACGCACAGTTGCCATCTGAGGGCGATGTTCGGGATTAATGATAGTGGCTACAATGTTTCCGCCGAATGCAGGACGAATCTGATATAAAAGATTATCGTATTTAATACCATTTTTCTTGTCCTCATGACTACCTATTTCCAACTGAGTACAATCGGCAGTAAGACCACTTGTTAGAGCCGAAGAGACACGAGGTCCCAAGTCACGTCCAATGACCGTAGCACCCATCAAGCAAATCTGCGGTTTCTCCTGCTTGAATAGATTTACAAGAATTGAAGTATGAGGAAGAGAAGTATAAGGGAACAGCCCCGGAGCATCGAATACATGAACAAAATCCACTCCGTATGGCATAACTTGTTTTTCTACATCAGAAAGGTCAGTACCGGCACATATTGCCTCAAGTTTACAACCAAGTTCGTTGGCTAACTTACGACCTTTAGTAAGAAGTTCGAGACTAACATCGGCAACGTGATTGCCTTCCATCTCACAATATACAAATACATTATTCATAATATTATCCTATAGTATGGTTAGCCAAAAGTTCAACAATCAAATTTTCTACATCAGCATCACTTCCTGTGATAGTCTTGCTTTCCTTAGCCTGGAAAATGATATTCTCAATCTTCTTAACTTTAGTAGGAGAGCCTGAAAGACCACACTGAACTGTATCACCATTCACATCGGCTACACTCCACTCTGTGATATTAAGATAAGGACGGCTTTCATAAAGAGAAGCATACGGAAGTTCTGTACCATCTTTTGTAATGGCTGCCTTCTCCTGAGCACCAAGAGCGCGTTTATATTTCTGCACAAGCTTTGCATTGCGAGGACGACAAGGAACTGCACTGCCATTGACTGTCAATACTATAGGCAACGGACCTTCCACTGTTTCCACACCTCCATCTATATGACGTTTAACGCGTATACGACCATCTGCAACCTCCTGTATTTCCTCTACATATGTAATTTGAGGCAATCCTAGTTTTTCGGCAACCTGAGGTCCTACCTGAGCCGTATCTCCATCTATAGCCTGACGGCCACCAAGTATTATATCATACTCCCCTATCTTGCGTATGGCAGTAGCCAATGCATAAGAGGTAGCAAGAGTATCTGCACCGGCAAAAGCACGGTCTGTCAGTAAATAACCATTGTCTGCACCTCTATATAATCCTTCACGAATGATTTCTGCGGCACGCCCCGGTCCCATTGTCAACATAGTAACTGTTGAACCCGGATGTGTGTCTTTCAGTCTGAGAGCCTGTTCCAAGGCATTCAAATCTTCCGGATTAAAGATTGCCGGAAGAGCCGAACGGTTGATTGTTCCGTCAGCATTCATGGCCTCTTTCCCCACACAACGTGTATCGGGTACTTGCTTGGCCAATACTACAATTTTCAAACTCATTAGATTAAATTATTTTGGTTTTAATTATTTTTGGGGGCAAATTTAATGAAAGCATTTATACTACAAAACGAAAGACAGAAAAATATGCACAAAAAGCAGAAAAATGAGCAGTATCATAAATTTATTGTATAAGACGATTTATCAACAATAAGGATAACAAAACAAAAAAACGATAAACGAACTGACAGAAAATACATTTTCATACTTTCTGTAGACATTCATTTATCGTTTTCAGATTAAAATATTTAAAGACTGAATATTAAGAGAATATCCATAAACTATAAATATAGTAAAGAACTATATCAATCCCTGTTTTTCAAGCTCTTCAGCCACACTTTCAAGTTCGTTATACCATACTTCTCCAAACTTACGCACCAACGGAGTCTTAAGAAACTTATATACAGGCATATTCTCTTTTCTACCAAGAATAACAGCAGCCTTGCATACATCCCATCTATGATAGTTTACTGCCTTAAAAGGTCCGTAGTCACCTATACGTATAGGATATAAATGACAGGATACCGGCTTATAGAAATCACATTTACCCTCACGGAATGCCTTTTCTATTGCACAATAACAATATCCCTTTTCATCATAACATGTAAAGACACAATCCTTGCCATTAACAATAGAGGTTACCAAATCACCATCCTGATCTGTATATACAACTCCCTGCTTGTCTATCACTTCACGAGCCTCTGGCGACAAATCATTCCACACAACCGGAAGCACTTCCTCTAATTTTTCAACTTCATCCAATTCTACAGGTGCGCCTGCATCTCCCTCTATACAACACTCACCCTTGCATGCATCAAGATTGCATATAAATTTCTCTCTAAAAACATCAAGGCTTACTACTACATCATCTATCTGTACCATAAAATCACAAGTAAAATTAATATTTATGCAAAGATAAAACTTACATGTAAGATAGCCAGTATACTTTATATAAAAAGTATATTATTCTGATATTCATCACTTGTAAAAAGGGGCTTATTTCATCACGGTTTTAGAACAAACAAATTGCTACTTATGCCACTTATGGCAGCAGGCTTTATTACATCATGTGTAGAAAGTGAGCAAAACCCCTACTATGTAGAAATGGGAGATAATAACCATAACGAAATTGAAGCCAAATTGCCAAATCCGGAACATATCAATTTCAGTGTAGGCGACGAAGTAATTATTAAAAGAACCGGATTCACAGGAAACGATGAAATCTATCTATGTAACATAGAAAACGGAAATGAAGTAAACATTGATGATAAAATAAAAACAGACAAAAAAAGTGTGCAAGATTCTTATCCTACACACTTTTACTATATATAAAAAGTAATATCAATTACTTTATAAGATCTTTACCTGTCATTTCAGAAGGCTGAGCCATACCCAAAATGTGAAGTATAGATGGAGCAACATCTGCCAACACACCATTTTCTACTTTAGCATCCTTGTTTTCTGTAACATAAACAAATGGCACAGGATTCAATGAGTGAGCAGTGTTTGGAGTACCGTCTTCATTCAATGCATGATCGGCATTACCGTGGTCTGCAATGATGATAACTTCATAATCGTTGGCCTTGGCAGCCTCTACAGTATCCTTCACGCAGTTATCAATAGCAACAACCGCTTTTTCTATGGCATCATAGATACCAGTATGACCCACCATATCACCGTTAGCATAATTAACAACAATAAAGTCGAACTTCTGTGTATTTATAGCCTCAACCAATTTTTCCTTTACTTCATAGGCGCTCATCTCAGGTTTCAAGTCATAAGTAGCGACCTTTGGAGAAGGAACCAATATACGTTCTTCGTTATCGTATGGAGTTTCACGTCCTCCATTGAAGAAGAATGTAACGTGAGCATACTTTTCAGTTTCAGCAATATGAAGCTGAGTCTTTCCGTTTGCAGCAAGGTACTCACCAAGAGTATTCTGTACGTTTTCCTTATCAAACAAGATATGAACTCCCTTGAAAGATGCATCATATGGGGTCATGCAATAGAACTGAAGTCCAGGTACTGTCTTCATTCCTGCCTCAGGCATATCCTGCTGAGTAAGCACAACAGTAAGTTCCTTTGCACGGTCGTTACGATAGTTGAAGAAGATAACCACATCACCTTCCTTGATAGTTCCATCGAAGTTTGAGTTTGAGATAGGCTTTACAAATTCGTCTGTAACACCTTCATCATACGACTCCTGCATAGCCTGAACCATATCGGCAGCCTTCTTTCCAGTACCGTTAACAAGCAAATCGTATGCTTCCCTTACACGTTCCCAACGTTTGTCACGGTCCATAGCATAGAAACGACCTACAATAGAAGCAATCTTTCCTGCTGATTTTGCGCAGTGTGCAGAAAGTTCCTCAATAAATCCTTTACCGCTCTTAGGGTCAGTGTCACGACCATCCATAAAACAGTGGATGAATGTATTTTCGATACCATATTCTTTAGCTATATCGCAAAGACGGAACAAATGGTCAAGTGAAGAGTGTACACCACCATTAGAAGTCAATCCCATGAAGTGTATGTTCTTTCCGTTTTCCTTGGCATATGTGAAAGCAGAAACAACTTCCTTGTTCTGCATGATGCTACCATCGGCACAAGCACGGTTTATTTTAACCAAATCTTGATATACGATACGTCCTGCACCAATATTCAAGTGACCTACTTCAGAGTTACCCATCTGTCCATCAGGCAAACCTACATTCTCACCGCTAGCCTGCAACTGAGAGTTAGGATAATTAGCCAACAAACTGTCCCAATAAGGAGTAGGAGTATTAAAGATTACATCATCTTTCTGACGGTCGCCGCAGCCCCATCCGTCAAGAATCATTAAAAGTGCTTTTTTTGCCATAATTGTATTCTGTTTTAAAAATTGATTTCTATCCTTTTTTACACCGCAAAAGTACAAAATATCTGCCTTACAAGCGAATATTTTGGTTTATTTTAATCAACAAGCCTGTAGCTGACGGAACAAATTTTTCTGATTTTCAGTAAGGGATACAGGAATTTTCACATGATATATCACTATAAGATTTCCATGTAACCCGTCTTTCTTATACAAAGGGAAAACCTTTCCCCTAAGTCTTGCCTTCAATCCGTTCTGCGTTCCCGCGTTCACCTTAAGTCTGACAGTACCATCTAGTGTATGTACATTTACTTCACCACCTAAGACCGCTGTATAGAGGTCTATATTCACATCGGTATACAAATCATAAGCCTTCTTTATATCATCTTGTGTTGCATTACGACCTACACCCAATATCTTATAATAATCAATAAAAGCCATATTGTCAATTTTAAGTTGTTATATTATTTGGAAGTCAAAAAACAAAAGCCTCCCGTTTCACACTAATACTATGCAATACGGGAGGTCTCTTGGATTATTCATTCAACACTTATATTTAATGTATCTCAATGACACGATTAATCTTTGCATTTTCCTCTGGAATAAACTTAGGCAAATCTATAGTCAATACACCATCAGCTACATTTGCACAGATTTTTTCCTTATCTACATTTTCGGGCATATAAAGTGACTGGTTAAATTTCGTGTAAGAGAACTCACGTCGCAAGTATTTCTTATTGTCTTTGTCTTCATTCTGAACATTCTTTTCCATAGAAATTACAAGCTCGTTATCTTCTCCAAGGTGAATTTTAAAGTCCTCTTTTGTCATTCCAGGAGCTGCAACCTCAACTTTATAATCTTTGTCACTCTCTACAACATTGATAGCCGGAGCTGTAGCATTAGTTTTTTCCATCCATTCGTTATCAAAGAAATCATTAAAGATACTTGGTAACCAGTTCTGATTGTAATACTTTCTAATCGGCATCATAGTTTTAAACTCCTATATTTCCTGACTTCGTCATTGCGTCACCCTAAACACCAAGATAGTCAAAAAGTGGCTTTAATGCCCTGTGCTTAGGGGTAAGCAACATCGTTCTGGCAATAATTATGTTGTTTAGAAGAAGCCTTAGTTGGATTGTTATTGTTGTTTTGGTCATTTTATACAATTCTTTGAATTTTCAATCGTATTTACCGGCTTCCACAACACTTCTCGAATCTAATCTATTCTTCTTTTTACGGACATGCATACCGTAAATATACGCTTGCGTCACCCTAAAACACCCATTTATTTGGCTAAACAATTGATTTTCAATAGATATATTTTTTAGAAAGTAAAAAGTGACGAAGTCAGGAGTTCTGATTGTAATACTTTCTAATCGGCATCATAGTTTTAAACTCCTATATTTAAGTTAGACTTTATCTGTTTTTCCGTACTCTTGGTTTTTAACCTCAAGTTCACCCTATATTGAACAAACCTTATGCCAGCATATTCATGTCTTTATATGCCAAGACTATGCTTTAAACATTGGTTGAAGATTTTAAATATAATGGATGAAGTTTTAAACATAAGAAAACTATATTAGTATTAGAGGGGACAATCAATTGACAGTTAGTCAGAATGTCACAATATACAATATAACTTTAAGTCATATTATATGACAATATACCAATAATTACATGTATCCGCTTTACATATTATCACAAGTACACATATATAAAACAAGCCACATAAGTTATTAACAAGCTGTTGATAAATATAGTTATAAACAACCTGTTAATAACTTATGTGGGAAAAGTATAGTTATTAACAACATTAAAAATCAAAAGAAAGCTGCGACTCACCTAAAAGATTATAACTCAAGCGATGATAAGGAGAAGTTCCGAACTGTTTTATAGCTTCACGATGCTTCTTTGTGGGATATCCCTTGTTATTGTTCCAGTCATACACTGGATACTCATCGTGCAACCCGTTCATATAGTCATCACGATATGTCTTTGCAAGAATTGAAGCAGCTGCAATGGGAAGAAACTTACCGTCTCCTTTCACTATAGTAGTATGTGGTATATCCTTATATTTATTAAATCGGTTACCATCTATCAAAAGATGTTGCGGAGTTATCTTCAATTGCTCAACTGCCCTGTGCATAGCCAGAAACGAAGCATTAAGTATATTTATCTTATCTATTTCCTCAGGTTCCACTATCCCTACAGCCCATGCCAATGCCTCTTTTTCTATCACCTCTCTTAGTGCATACCTCTGTTTCTCGGTAAGTTTCTTCGAATCGTTGAGTAATTCATTCCTAAAGTCGTGAGGCAATATCACAGCAGCAGCATAGACTGCTCCAGCAAGGCATCCTCTTCCAGCCTCATCACAGCCTGCTTCAATCAATTCTGCATTAAGATATGGTAATAGCATATTCTGTTTCTCTTTTATTTGAAATCGGGTGCAAAGATACTACTATTTGCTTTTACAACAGATATAAATAATACTATAGTTATCAAATACTTTTACCTAAGTTATAAACATGTTCATCGTGCCACAGGTTATCAACAAAAGATATATAATAGCATAATACTTTATGATTATCTGAATTTCATCAAACGCAACATATTTCACCCGAACACGTCAAGAGTTCCGTACAATGTTGTGAAACAAATCGAAAGATTCTAATAAAAAACATTTTTTAGATTATTATATTTGATAATATCATCTTCTTTCTCTAAATTGCACTAAACTCTTTAAAATATAACTAATATGAAAAAACATTTAATTTATACAGTCCTTTTATGTTCCTATGTGCTAACAGGATGTTCTAATGAAGATTATTTAATTGAAAATCCTAACCGATTGAAAGAACTACAAAAAATAGCAAGACGAAATGAATGTAATGTCACTATCAATATTATGAATGATAGTATCAAAAATACACCTTTAAATAAAGAAGAAAAAACAAAGTATAACAATCTTTTTGCACAAATGGCAAAACTAAATAATTTAACTTTTTCCTTAACACCGCAACAACAAAAAACAAGAGCAATAGATTCTCATTCATATTATAAAGAATTAAATTACAATGGACAATATTATACTGTAGCCGTTTATTGGAAAGAAGACAACGAAACCAAGAATATATTTGATATAGAAGCAGGTATTGGAGGTGTAAAGGTTATTGGAGGAGATCGGTATACAGTAAATTATGTTAGGCATAATATAATCAATGCTAATGAACATGAAATATCTGTAGAAATAAAAGCAAATCATACAATAGATACTTTTCCTATTGTAAATGGGAATATTGACTACTCTAGAGGACCTTTAATGTCCATAACAAGTAAAATATTTGTAGAAGGCAAAGTATATCCTAAAAGTATGGATGGAGAATTTACAATACGATTCGTAGGAAATGGATCATGGGAGATGGAAGATTTATAATTACGATATTATATATTTTCAACAATTTACAACTTCATTAATTAGTTTAAAATCATCAACATGAAAAAATTATACATCATGCTATCTCTGTTGTGGTGCTGCCTTATAAACGCACAGCAACTATCATCCGATACGATAATCAACCGTCTGTGGCAGCAAATTCATATTTTTCCACAAGAAAAAATCTATCTACACACAGACAAGAATGAATACATAGCAGGAGAAAAAATGTGGATAAAAGCATATGTAGTGAATGCCACTACACACCAACCAGATACTGTCAGCAGATACATATATGCAGAGATAATCAGTCCTTTAGAACAAATAGCAGCCAGAGTTTGTTTCCGAAGAGACTCGCTTCAACTCCTTCACGGAAGTTTACTACTAAACGACACACTGCCAGGGGGAGAATATACACTGCGAGCATATACAAGATACATGCAGAATCTGGACGAATCTTATTTCTTTAAGAAACAAATCCGAATTATCAGTCCAATGGCAAAAGAGGCATCTCTTTCCGACCCTGTACAAGAAGAGTATGATGTTGCATTTCTACCAGAAGGAGGTCAATTAGTAGAAGGGGTTTTATGTAAGGTAGCTTTCAAATCAATAAATGCTCATGGATACGGAGAAGACATTTCAGGAGTAATACTAAACGACAAACAAGATACAGTCACTACATTTAGCAGTCTATATAAAGGAATGGGTGCTTTCAGTTTTATTCCACAAACAGGTATGCAATATATTGCCCGATACACCAACTCTGCTGGTAAGATGAAAGAAAGCATATTACCCAAAGCCGAGCAATCGAAATATGCCCTTCAGATAACCCGTAAAAAAGATGATTTTTACGTATCAGTACTACATAGTTCTAACAAAATTTCAGAACCTATATTCCTTGTTGTGCATCAACGAGGTTTGCCGCGATACGCACAAATATGGGACTCTTCACTCAGATACCTGAAATTTTCAGAAACAGACTTCTCGTCAGGTATCATCAATTTCCTTATCACAGATTTGTATGGCAATGTCATCAGCGAACGGCTAGCTTTCAAACTTCCATCTAAAGCTATGTCATCTGTTCGTTCTGACTGTCTACAATATACTCCACGACAAAAAGTAGAACTTGAACTTCAAGCTACTGATGAACAAGGAATGCCATGGGAAGGAACAGCCTCAATAGCCGTAACTGATAATGCCGATGTTTACGCAGACTCTTGTAACAGTATTATTTCTAATCTTTTACTTACGTCCGAATTGAAAGGATTTATAGAAAATCCAAATTGGTACTTTCAATATCCTGAATCTACACTGAAAAGAGAAGCAATCGACATACTTATGCTTACTCAAGGATGGAGACGTTACGACATTTCCAAAACACTAAAAGGTAAAAACGAAATTCCCAAATTATTTCCGGAAACAAGTATGAGCATTACTGGAGCTGTTACATCTGGCAATAAAAACAAAGCTACAGAAAACATAAATGTAAGTATTCTATCACCTAAACTTAACTTGCTTAAAAATGTAACTACTGACAATAATGGAAAGTTCAATTTGCAGGGACTGGAATTTGCCGATACTATTGACTTTTGGGTGTCTATACCTAAAGAGTCAATGAAAAGAAATACTAAACTATCGATTTGTCATCCTCCTATCCCAGCAGCACATTCACTCCCTATTTCACACTTCAAGAGATTATGTCCTGACAACAAAAGGGACCTTAATTACTTGCAGAAAACAAAGAATAGAATTACCTATGAACAAGGAATACGACATATTTACATAGATGAAGTTACAATAACTGCTCCCCGAAGAAAATATCAGACCGAATACGAGCGTTTTGCCACACGCGTGATTACGGAAGAAAATATACAGAAAATCGGTTCACCAACTATAGAAGGCGTCATTAGTTCATTTATAGGAAGACATCTGTTGAACAATTCACAACTGGTTTTCGATGGGGTACTTTGTGAAGTAAAAGAAAATGCCCAATATATTCTACAGACCTTACCTCCAAGCGATATTCAGCAAATAGATGTTATAAGACCACCTGCAACAATAGGATTCTTCAATGTAGGAGCAAACACAAATCTAATTTTTATTACCACCAAACGAGGATATACTCTTATAAACAAAGATAGTTCACCTAACAATATGATTCATTTCAATATGACTGGATATACCTGTAATGCTGAGTTTTATTCTCCACAATATGATAGAAAGCAAGAAGATTTAAAACAGGACCTTCGAACAACTATCTACTGGAAACCTGACCTCAAATTCAGCAATGGCAAGGCTAATGTCACATTCTATACAGCAGACACACCAAGCACTTATACTATTATAGCAGAAGGTATATCCAACAATGGATCTCCACTCAGAGTTACAGGCGAAATAAACCTTAAATCCACAAACTAATCAATTAGTTAAAATATAAAACCTTGAAAACATAACACTCAGAGTTTTATCATACAAAAATGTTCTTTCAAATTACGACAAATTTCGCCACTACCATATTAAAGTACTTGCGACAATAGAATTGACTCCTAATAAAGCCTATTATTAAAGGAAAGACTTACATTAAATTTTCAATGTGAAAACGACAATAATGCTGTTAATATACATAGATAAAGATTGACTTTTAATAGCAACACTAAGTTTGATTAATCTTATAATCTGTGTTGCGTAACTAAATATATAATGCGATGAAACAACAATTATGCCAAAGTTGCGGCATGCCGCTCAAAGAGATAAATAAAGGAACAAATACTGATGTAAGTTTAAACAACGACTATTATTCATATTGTTATCAAAAAGGTAGGGTGTTCAGTTCCATGTTCTAAAATCAGCTTACTTTTTTGAGTGTTTTGGA
>JAHHQV010000054.1 GCA_020026175.1 Phocaeicola sp.
GGAAAAGATTATGTTCTGGCAGATGGAACAATTATTAAACCTGGTGAAAAGAAAGATTTGACGGGAACTATTACTACCGTAGACAATAGTGATGCTCCTGAGGGTAAACTTTATGTCATGAATGTTTATGTATTGCCAAAAGCTATACATGAAACTGAAAATAAAGGATTTTTGTTTGACCAATCTAAATTTTCAGGCGATTTTAAATTGATAGATCCTGATAATGGTCGTGCACGTAAAGTAGAATTACCTATCAGACCGAATGAACTTATTGTAGAGTTTTATCTTGTGGATGCAGCTGCATGTACGGTACATCCTTTGGACAATGCTCCTGAATTGGGTAAACCAGGTGACTTTACTTCTCCAAGAAGATATATGGTAAGAAACAACAAGACTTATCGTCCTAGTGGAGTTGACGAATCAAAGCGTATGTATGAGGTAAGAGTAACAGTATTGCCTTGATATACTTGATAATAATATCTAATAGAGATTTTTTTTTATTCGATATAATCTATGAAAAAGAGGTAGAAGATTTTCTACCTCTTTTTTGTTATAAAAATGTCCAACAAAATAAAAGGCTTCGATATATTTATATCGAAGCCTTTTATTTTGTTGGATTACCAGGATTCGAACCTGGACAAACAGAACCAAAACCTGTTGTGCTGCCATTACACCATAATCCAAACTTCAGTTGCTTTCTTTCGAAATGCGTTGCAAAGATAAGGTCTTTTTATATTAAGTTCCAAATTTTTTTGTCTGTTTTTTTGTGTATATATACATTAATATCCTTATTTTACTATTCCTCCACCCAAAACTATATTGTTACGATAAAAAGCAGCGGCTTGTCCTGGAGCAATAGATGCAAGAGGTTCGTGAAGTTCTACATGCAACATTCCGTTTTCGTTTTTTGTAACGGTACATCTGTTGGCTTGTTTGCGGTATCTTATTTTTACTATTACATCGTCTTTGCCAAGCAAAATATCCGGATTTATAATATTCCAGTCTGTGAGTATAAATTCATCTTTCTCAAGCGATTTTATATTGTCGCTTATTATTATCTTGTTTTCTTCGGGATATATGTCTTTGACAAACAGAGCTTTGTTCATATATATTCCAAGTCCTCTTCGTTGACCTATAGTATAAAACGGATAACCTTCATGCTTGCCTACTATATTATTGTCTTCATCGTAGAAGAATCCGGGCATTATATTTTCTTTTACATTGTTTTTCAGAAAACTTCTGTAGTCCATAGGGCAGAAACATACACCAAGACTATCTTTCTTTTTTGCTACCTTAATGAATCCTTTTTCTGCAGCTATTTCTCTTACTCTGTTTTTAGTTAGACAACCTAATGGTAGCAACATTCTTTCCATTATGTGTTGTGGCAGTCCCCATAAGAAGAATGACTGGTCCTTGTCAGGGTCTTCTCCACATGCAATATGCCAGTATTCGTCATTTAATACCTTTTGTACGTAATGTCCGGTGGCAAGATGATAAATCCCTTCCCTATCAGCTATTTCTTCCAATATAGGCCATTTAAGATAGTTGTTGCAAAGGGTGCATGGTACGGGTGTTCTTCCCGACATATATTCTTTGATAAAGTAATCTATTATGTATTGACTGAATTTTTCTCTAACATCATGTATGATATGCCTTATTCCCAGACGATTGCAAAGTTCTGCTGCATCCTCCAGATATTCTGTATTATTGTCTTTTTCGTAAAAGCGGAATGTTATTCCGGTTACATCATATCCAGCTTCCATAAGCAGTATGGCTGCTACAGAACTATCTGTACCACCGCTCATTCCTAAAAGAACTTTGTTGTTTTTATCTATCATATATTTATCTATTGTATGCTTCGTTTTTTTAAGGTACTTCACTTATGGGCAAAAAAAAAGGAGTACCGCTGTACTCCAACCTTTGTTAACCTTAAAATCTAATACTATGAAAAACACGATGCAAAGGTACTGACTTTTCTGATACCTGCAAGTTTTTATGCCTGAAATTCCTGTTTTATAACATTGTTTAATAAATAAGTCCAGATATACATCTTTGTTAATATAAAAGTTAAATGACAATTATAGAGTGACATATCATCGTTATAATCAGCAGTCTCCAATATTTACCTTCTCGAATTTATATCCCATTCTTTTCAGTTGTATTGCAGCCCCTGTTCGGTACATCACCTTTACGGCACGCGTGAATACATGATATGCAGTTGCGCTTTGAGGTTCTATTTGTTCGCGGCGTATAAGGTCGACCGTTGTTTCGCCACACCTTCTTATTATTTCCTCTATATCTCTTGCATCATTACTTTCCAGTGGCAGACCTACAACATCTCTTACAAGATGTTCGTCCATGTCGTCGAATCCTTGTTCGCCGTAAAAATCTTTGTATTTTGCTTTCGAGATGGTATTCCAGTCTATATCCCATCCATATGCCACAGCCATTCCTATATACGAAGCCCATGCCACCGATACTGTTGGATAATCTTGCACTTGTGTCACTGCATCTGCTATATATTCGGGTGCTATTGTTTGCCAGTATTCGTCAATGTCATCTGTGGCAAGCAGTGTCCCGTCAAGGAATTTGTAGTTTGTGCATAGTCTGAGCAGTGTCTGCTGCAGCTTGTTTTCAAAGCAGTCTAGATATTCATTTAATTCCATAATCTGTTTTTTTTTGCAATATTCGTAAAATCCATTTAAAAATGCAATTTAAACGGTCATTTGTTTTATGAATCTTTCTCTGGCAATAAGGCATGCACCTATAGCTCC
Source organism: Phocaeicola sp. (assembly GCA_020026175.1). Lineage (GTDB taxonomy): Bacteria > Bacteroidota > Bacteroidia > Bacteroidales > Bacteroidaceae > Phocaeicola. The sequence continues at coordinate 2,775 of JAHHQV010000054.1, forward strand.
ACTATTTTCTTTAAGTTTGGATAATATTATATTGGTGTTTTTGTTTACTATTTTAAGAGTATATTTCTTTATTGATGATTTTAATGGAAGGAAAAAATAATCTCCAGTTGATGCCATTGTTCCTCCTATAATTATAAGTTCAGGATTTAGTAGGTTTATAAGATTTGAGACATGTTTACCAAGTTCGCTTCCTATTTTTTCTACTAAGTCTATACAAAGCAAGTCTTCAGAATTTGTAGCATTGATAATGTCAAGCAAGGAAATACTTTCATTATTGTTTGCTTTCTCCGATAAAATGGATTTTTTCCCGTTGTTAAGACTTTCCATTAATTTTCGATGAAGAGCAGAACCTGATACTTCGGTTTCCAAACATCCTTTTTTACCACAATGGCACATGATTTCATTGTTGTATGCATAAAAGTGTCCTAGTTCGCCTGCGTATCCGTACTTTCCTTTTACAATATCTCCATTTATGACAAGTCCTGAACCAAGCCCCCACCCTACATTTATATATATAATGTTCTTTTCAGTATAGTTGCCCATAAACAATTCTCCTACCAACATTGCTCTTGTGTCATTTTCTATTACAATCTTATGGTTTAGTTCATATTCCAGAACTTCTGTAATGGGGTCTTCAAGGAATGTGAAGAAAGTATGGCTTATTCCTGCTTCAGTATCAATTCTTCCCGGTATATTTATGCAGATATATTTTATGGATATTTTGTTTATCTCCCACACTTTGAATGTATTGTTTATGATACTACAAAGTTTCTTGAGGCCTTTATTTGAATTTTCTATACTGCAGTTATAGCCGATGTTGTTTATAACATCTCCACAGAAGTCCATCAGGCTGATATGTATAAAATCCTTTTTTATATCAACTCCCATGAACAAACCCACATTTTTGTTTACTTTATATAGAACAGGAGGTCTTCCTTCTGCCTTTTCCACTTTACCGGCATTTATAATATAATTATTGTCAAACAAGTACGAAACGAGCTTGTTTGTTGTAGGAATACTCAAATTTAAGTCTTTTGAGATTTGTGGGATGGTCAGTTCTATTTTCCGAATGAAAAATTCCAGTAGTTCTTTTGGCGGAGTCTTTAGTTTATTAGTATTTGTTTCCATTGTATTATTGTTTATTCTACTTGTACAAATATATAAAATGTTTTATTATATACCATAGAGTAATTGAAAATAATTAAATAATATATCAAAAACGTGTTTATTTATATAAAACGTTTTATAAAATAATATTTGTATATATCTAAAATACACGATAAAAAATGTTTTATAACATATAATATAACAAAAATATAGTTTATAGATTAATAAAGTCATGTATAATTAATCTATTCTATTTATAAAGTGTAAATTTACATCAGAAACAAATAATCAAAAAAACAATAAGATATGGAAAAGATAATTGGCTTAATCGATGCTCCTTTTACTCCGTTTTATGAAAATGGAGAAGTAAATTTAGAACCAATAGCCGCTTATGCCGCTATGCTTGCAAAAAATGGTCTTAAAGGCGTATTTATAAACGGTTCGTCGGGTGAGGGATATATGCTTACAGAAGATGAGCGTATGAAACTTGCTGAAGAATGGGTACGAGTAGCGCCGGAAGGTTTCAAGGTAATAGTTCATGTTGGCAGCTGCTGCGTAAAAGCCAGCAAGATGCTTGCAGAACATGCACAGAAGATTGGTGCATGGGGTATTGGTGCAATGGCTCCTCCTTTCCCTAAAGTTGGCCGTGTAGAAGAGTTGGTGAAATACTGCGAAGAAATAGCAGCAGGTGCTCCTGAACTTCCTTTCTACTATTATCATATTCCAGCTTTCAACGGAGCTTTCCTTCCTATGGTTGAGCTATTGAAAGCAGTAGACGGACGTATTCCTAATTTTGCCGGAATCAAGTATACATTCGAAAGCATTTATGAATACAATCAGTGCAGACTGTATAAAAACGGTAAGTTCGACATGCTTCACGGACAAGACGAAACAATTCTTCCTTCTTTGGCCATGGGTGGTGCTCAAGGTGGTATTGGCGGTACAACAAACTATAACGGAATAAATCTTGTAGGCATCATCGATGCTTGGAAAGCCGGAGATATAGAGAAGGCACGCGAACTTCAGAACTTCTCTCAGGAAGTAATCAATGTAATATGTCATTATCGCGGTAATATTGTAGGCGGTAAGAGAATAATGAAGCTTATAGGTCTTGACTTGGGAAAGAACCGCACTCCTTTCCAGAACATGACAGATGAAGAAGAAAACAGAATGAAGGCCGAGCTTGAATCTATAAACTTCTTTGAACGTTGCAATAAGTTTTAATTCAAAAAAAACAAGAAAATATGCCTACAAACAAATATTTTGAATATTGGGCAGAGAGATATAAAGGAGACCTTGTAGACAATATACTTCCATTTTGGTTCTCGAACGGGCTGGACAAAGAAAATGGAGGTATATATACATGTCTTGACAGAGACGGACAGTTGATGGACTCAACAAAGTCCGTCTGGTTTCAGGGCCGTTTTGCCTTTATATGTGCATTTGCCTATAATAATGTAGAAAAGAATCCTGAATGGCTTGCTGCTGCTAAGTCTACCCTCGAATTTATCGAGAACCACTGCTTTGATACAGATGGAAGAATGTATTTTGAAGTAGCGGCAGACGGAACTCCACTAAGAAAAAGAAGATATGTATTTTCAGAAAGTTTTGCTGCTATAGCAATGGCTGAATATGCGTTGGCTGCAAATGATGAAGAATATGCCAGAAAGGCTCTCAGTCTTTTCAAGGATATGCGACGTTTCATCAAGACTCCTGGTATTCTCGAACCTAAATACTTGCCTGAAGTAAAGGCGCAGGGACATTCCATAACAATGATTATGGTAAATGTTGCTACATGTATAAAGAAAGTGATGAGCGACCCTGAACTTGACGAACAGCTTGACGAGTCAATACATGCATTGAAGCATTATTTCATGCATCCAGAGTTTAAGGCACTCCTTGAGATGGTAGGTCCTGAAGGCGAACTGATTGATACATTGAATGGCCGTACTATAAATCCCGGACATTGTATAGAGACAGCATGGTTCTTGTTTGATGTGGCAGAATCACGTGGAAACGATAGAGAACTTATCGATATGGCATTGACAATCCTTGACTGGTCGTGGGACTGGGGATGGGACAAGCAGTATGGAGGTATAATCAATTTCCGTGATTGCAAGAACCTTCCTCCACAGGATTATTCACAAGACATGAAGTTCTGGTGGCCACAAACAGAAGCCGTCATTGCCAATCTTTATGCCTATAAGATAACAGGAGATGAAAAATACCTGAAACGCCATAAGATGGTAAGCGACTGGACTTATGCACATTTCCCTGACAATGAGTTTGGAGAATGGTATGGCTATCTTCATCGTGACGGTACAGTAGCCCAGCCTGCAAAAGGAAATCTGTTTAAGGGTCCGTTCCATATACCAAGAATGATGATTAAGGGGTATATGTTGTGTAATGAAATAGTAAAATAGTTTAATTTAATTTTTTAACCTAATATCGTGAATAAAACATCTAAAATTTATCCGTGGGTAGTTGTTGCTCTTTTATGGGGAGTAGCTTTGCTCAATTATATGGACCGTCAGATGTTAAGTACAATGAAAGATAGCATGCAGATTGATATAGTAGAACTTCAATCTGCAGCTAACTTTGGTTGGCTGATGGCTATATTCCTTTATATATATGGCTTTATGAGTCCGGTTTCAGGAATAATAGCCGACAGACTTAACAGAAAATGGCTTATAGTTGGGAGCTTGTTTGTATGGTCGTCTGTTACATATCTGATGGGTGTAGCTACGACTTTTGATCAAATCATCTATTTGAGAGCCTTGATGGGGGTAAGCGAAGCACTTTATATTCCGGCAGGTCTTTCTTTGATAGCCGATTATCATACAGGTAAATCACGTTCTTTGGCAATAGGTATACACATGACAGGATTGTATTTTGGTCAGGCTATAGGTGGTTTTGGTGCCACAGTAGCTTCGGCATATACATGGCATACCACATTTCATTGGTTTGGTATTATCGGTGTTGTGTATGCTTTAGTTCTGATATTGTTCTTAAGAGATAAGAAGACAGAGATTGCAGAAAACGAAAGAACAGTATCTGCAGAACATAAGGAACCGGTATTCACCAGTTTGAAATCGCTTTTCGGAAATGTTGCATTTTGGGTTATACTTATCTATTTTGCAGCTCCAAGTCTTCCTGGATGGGCAACCAAGAACTGGCTTCCTACTTTATTTGCCGAAAATCTTGATATGCCTATGTCTCAGGCAGGACCTATTTCTACAATAACCATAGCAGTATCCTCTTTTATCGGTGTTATTATAGGAGGGTTATTATCAGACGAATGGGTGCAGAAAAATGTTCGAGGCAGAATATATACCGGAGCCATAGGATTGGGATGTACAATACCGGCATTGCTTCTTCTTGGATTCGGACATAGTTTGGTATCTGTAGTAGGGGCAGCATTGTTCTTCGGTGTAGGATATGGTATGTTTGATGCAAACAACATGCCTATATTGTGTCAGTTTGTGTCAGTAAAACAGAGAGCTACAGCATACGGATTTATGAATATGGTAGGTGTATTTGCAGGGGCTTTTATCACAAGCCTTCTTGGACAATGGAGCGATGGAGGTAATTTGGGTATGGGATTTGCCATGCTTGCCATCGTCGTTTTGATAGCCTTGTGTGCTCAGCTATACTTCCTTAAACCTAAAGCGGACAATTTTCAATAGGATAATTAAACTTTAATATAACAAGATATGATAGTTTCAAATTTAAATAATACAGAAAGGATAGAATCACTTCATCCTTTATTCAAAAAACTTTTCGACTATGTAAAGTCGCATGACATACTTAATACAGCATGTGGACGTATAGACATTGACGGTGACAATCTTTACATAAACAATGTAAATCCTGAATGTATACCTGCCGAAAAACAGGTACTGGAAGTTCATCGTGAATATATAGATGTGCAAATACTTCTTGAAGGCAAAGAAACTATCGGATGGAAAGCTCTTGAAGATTCAAAAGACGAGGTTAAGCCATACCAGCAGGATGGTGACTGTGCTTTATATTCTGATACTCCAACTTCGTGGATTAATCTGGAACCAGGACAGTTTGCCATTTTCTTTCCAGAGGATGCTCATGCTCCTGTTATAGGAGAAGGAAAAATAAGAAAGATGATAGCCAAAGTTAAATTATAATTTTAAAATACCTATACCCTATTTATGAAGAATCTGTTTTTATCGTTTTTATGCCTTTTGTCGGCAGCATCAGTTAAAGCTGCTGATACTATTTTAGTAAAATCACCACAGATACCTGTACTTATAGAAAGACATGATAATGTGTTGTTTTATATGCGCCTTAACGCCAATGAGACAAAGACTCTTGATAATGTTACTATAGACTTTGGCAATGATGTAAAATTGGACGAGATAAAGTCTGTGAAACTTTATTACAGTGGAACAGAAGCATTGCAGGACAGAGGAAAAGGAAGATTTGCTCCTGTAGAATATATTTCGAGCAATAACCCTGGCAAGACTCTTTCGGCAAATACTTCTTATTCGATAAAGAAGGCTGAAGTGAACAAGATAAAAAGAACAGTTGTACTTGAAGGGAATCAGAAACTCTTCAATGGAGTGAATTATCTTTGGGTAAGTGTGGAAATGAAAGAAAATACTCCTGTATCATCTACTCTTACAGCTGAGGTGGCTTCGGTGAAGGCTGACGGCAAGGAATTGCCTGTAAAGACTGTATCCGAAAACAATATGGTTCGCCGTATGGGTGTAGGTGTACGTCATGCTGGTGACGACGGTTCGGCTGCTTTCCGTATTCCAGGACTTGTAACATCTAACAAGGGAACTTTGCTTGGAGTATATGATGTGAGATATAATAGCAGTGTAGACTTGCAGGAACGTATAGATATAGGTTTAAGCCGTAGTACAGATGGCGGTAAGACTTGGGAGAAGATGCGTATTCCTATGTCGTTTGGTGAATACGACGGACTTCCTTCTGCACAGAATGGTGTTGGTGACCCTTCTATACTTGTAGATACCAAAACTAACACTATATGGATTGTGGCTGCATGGACACACGGTATGGGTAACCAGAGAGCTTGGTGGAGTTCGCATCAGGGAATGGACTTGAACAATACAGCTCAGCTTGTTATGGTAAAGAGTACTGACGACGGTAAGACATGGTCAGAACCTATCAATGTAACCGAGCAGGTAAAACTTCCAGAATGGTATTTCTTGCTTCAAGGTCCTGGTAGAGGTATAACAATGAGTGATGGAACTCTTGTATTCCCTATCCAGTATATCGACAAGACCCGTATTCCTAATGCCGGCATAATGTATAGCAAGGACCGCGGAGAAACATGGCATATACACAATCATGCAAGGACAAATACTACAGAAGCTCAGGTGGCAGAAGTAGAACCGGGTGTACTTATGCTGAATATGAGAGATAACCGTGGCGGTAGCCGTGCTGTATATACTACTACCGATTTGGGTAAGACTTGGAAAGAACACGAATCATCACGTACTGCACTTCGCGAGCCAGTGTGTATGGCAAGTCTTATCAGCGTGAAAGCGAAAGACAATGTTTTGGGTAAGGATATTCTGATTTTCTCAAATCCAAATTCAACAAGCAATAGAAAGGACATGACTATCAAGATAAGTCTTGACGGTGGTTATACATGGTCTGACGAACATCAGCTTCTACTTGATGAAGGATACAATTGGGGATATTCTTGTTTGACAATGGTTGACAAGGAGACTATAGGTATTCTTTATGAGAGCAGTGTAGCCCATATGACATTCCAAAGTGTGAAACTTAAGGATATTGTGAAATAAATAGTGATATGAATTAATAATTTTTAAATTAATCGTAATGAGAAAAACACTTAAATCAGTAAGTATGTTACTTGCAATGACAGGTATTCCTGCAAGTGTTGCAATGGCAGAGTCAGCTCCAGTTATTGATGGAGTTTCAGAAGTTCAACAATCTGGTGTGTGTAAAGGTATTGTAAAAGATGCTACAGGAGAAACTGTAATAGGTGCTTCTGTGGTAGTAAAAGGTACTACAAACGGAACTATTACAAGTTTTGAAGGTGACTTTGAACTGAACAATGTTAAGAAGGGAGATGTAATAGAAATTTCCTTTGTCGGTTATACAACTCAGACAATCAAATGGAACGGCCAAGACTTGATAGTAACTCTTGCTGAAGATACACAAACACTTGAAGAAGTTGTAGTAACAGGTTATGGAGGAAAACAGTTGCGTACAAAAGTGACAAACTCTATTGCAAGTGTCAAGAAAGAATCATTAGGAGTAGGTCTATTCTCAAATCCGGCTCAAGCTCTTTCAGGAGCAGTTGCTGGTTTGAAAGTAATACAGTCTTCTGGTAGTCCTGGAGCAGCTCCTACTGTCGTTTTACGTGGTGGTACTAATCTGGATGGAACAGGATCCCCTCTTGTTATAGTGGACGGCCAGTTACGTGACAGTATGAGTGATATTAATCCAGAAGATATTGAATCTATGGAAGTCTTGAAGGATGCTGGTGCAACTGCTCTTTATGGTGCGCGTGCAAGTAATGGTGTTATATTGATAACTACCAAGAGAGGTAAAGCAGGCTTCCGTGAAATAAACTTTAAGGCTAAAGTTGGATTGAACTATGCTTATACACCATATCAGTTTTTGAATGGAGGCGAATATATTAAAGCTCTGAGAAAAGGAATTTATGATGCAGGTAATTTGTTTACAGATAATGCAGGTAATGTAAAAGGATATGGAATATATGCTAATGGTGCTTTAAGCGGTTCACAGCCTTTTGGTACAGGAAATGTTTACGGTAAAAGCCCATATAGTACTATGTTGCTAAATGAAGAAAATAAATGGCTTTTACAAAAAGGATGGCAGACAGTGAAAGATCCTATTACAGGAAAAGATATCATTTATAAAGATACCGACATTGATAAATATAATCTAAATAATCCTGCATTTTCTCAAGATTATAATGTAAATATGTCTGGAGGCAATGATAGAGGTACTTATTATGCAGGTATAGGATACAACCATCAAGAAGGTATTCCTATAAATACTTTTTATCAGCGAGTATCATTTATAACAAATGCAAGTTATAAAGTTACAGACTGGTTGACATCTACTTCTTCTTTAAATTATAACAGAGCCGACTGGAAAAATATGCCTGGTTCTAATGGCTCAGAAGCTAACTATTTTGGTAGAGTACGTTCTCTTCCTCCTACAGTACGTTTTGAAGATGAGGATGGAAATCTTTTGTTGGGTCCAGGTATTGCAGATGGTAACCAGTCATATCAGCCAGATAAGTGGGAGAATGACAATCAAAGTGATAAATTTACTTTGACACAGTCGTTCAAAATTGATTTGTTGAAAGAACTTACTCTTAATTTGAATGCAAACTGGTATTACTCTGAAAGTTTTTCTGAGAGATTCGACCATGACTATGAATCTACTCCAGGAAACTGGGATAGAACACGTTATTCATCAGCAGAATATAATAGAGATTTCAGACAGACATATAGTGCTACATTAAACTATAATAAGACATTCTTTAATAGTCATAGTGTTGATGCTATGTTAGGTATGGAATTCTATGATAGATATTATCGCGGTTTTAGTGCAAGTGGAGAGGGTGCTCCTACAGATGACTTAGGAGATTTGGGTCTTACCGACAAAGGAGAGAACAAGAGAGGTATAGATTCTTATCACGAAAAACAGAGAATTTTGTCATTCTTTGGACGCTTGAATTATGACTATAAAGAAAAATATCTGTTTTCTTTTGTTTTCCGTCAAGATGGATATTCTTCATTGTTAGGAGATAACAGATGGGGATTTTTCCCTGGTGTATCAGCCGGATGGGTTTTTGGGAAAGAAAACTTTGTAAAAGAAAATCTTCCGGTATTGTCATTCGGTAAGTTGAGAGCAAGTTTTGGTTTGAATGGTAATGCAAGTGGTATAGGTGCTTATACTTTGCAGGGCTCTTACAATGCTGTTACAAACTATAATGGAAATACTGGTTATTTGATAGGTTCTTTGCCGAATAGAAACTTGCGTTGGGAGAAAACAAGAACTGCCGAACTTGGTTTGGATTTGAGTTTCTTCCAGAACAGATTGAATACAAATTTTACATATTACAATAGATTGACATCTGATAAATATGCAAGTTTGAGTTTCCCAACAACAACAGGTTTCTCTTCTGTTACAAACAATAATGGGAAATTCCGTAATCAAGGTGTTGAAATTGAACTATCAGGACGTATTATAGAAACAAAAGACTGGAATTGGAGTGCAGGGCTTAATATTGCATATAACAAGAACAAGATTGTTTCTTTGCCAGAAAATGGATTGGAAAGAAACAGGCAAGGAGCATTCCAAATATATACAGGTAATGGTGATGAGAAAGCTTGGGTAGGTGGATACCAAGAAGGATACGAACCTAATATTTACTACACATATAAGGTTAATGGAATATATAAATCTTATGATGAAATTCCAGGAAATTTGATTCGTAAATATGGCTCATTTACATATTATGGTCCAGAAGCATGGAAAAATCTTAGTGCAGATGAACAAAATGCTAAAACCAACTTCCCTATTCAACCTGGTGATGCAAAATTCCATGATGTAAACGGTGACGGAGTAATAGATGAATTTGACAAGGTTAAGGTCGGTAATACTAATCCGCATTGGACTGGTGGTTTTAATTCAACTTTATCTTGGAAGGGATTCAAGTTATATGCCCGTTTTGATTTTGCTTTAGGTTTCTGGGTTTATGAAGATCATGGTCAAAGCAAGACACCATGGTATATGGGATGTTATCAGGGTACTTATAATGTTCCTGAATTATATTACGATACATGGTCAGAAAATAATCCAAACGCTAAATATCCTAGATTTTTATATGCTGACCAGTTAGGTAAAAATAACTATATAGGTTCTACATTGTTTGCTTATAAAGGTAATTATTTGGCTATACGTGAAATATCATTAAGTTATACATTGCCACAAAAATGGGCGTCAGCTGCAAAAATGCAACGTGCAGAACTTTCTGTTACAGGACAGAATTTAGGTTATATAACTGGAGCAAAGAATGTTTCTTCACCTGAAACAGGTGCAGGAGGTGCAGTTGGTTCAGGATATTCTTTACCACGTACATTATTGTTTGGTGTTAATTTGACTTTCTAATTTATTAAAAATAAAAACTTATGGAAAAGATATTTAAAAAAACATTATATTTAGGTGTCTTGGCAGCTGCTTTCAGTATAACATCTTGCGATTTACTGGATTTGTCTCCTATTGACAATTATGGAGATGGTAACTATTGGAAACGTGAAGAACATGTTTCAGCCTATATGGATGGTTTACATAAGAATTTTAGAGATGCTATTTTTCAGCATCAATATGTACTTGGTGAATCACGTGGTGGCACTTCAAAAGAAGGTACAGCTGTAGATGGAACAAGTTTGGGATATGGAGGGCTTGTTGCTCAAGTATTGAATGCAGAGAATCCAGGTATTACTAAATTTGGAGACCTTTATGGAAGAATAGCTAATATAAATATTTTCATACAGAAGACAAAAGAAGCTACTTACATGGAGGAAGAAAACAAGACATATTATCTTGCACAAGCATATGGCTTAAGAGCTTTCTATTATTTTGATTTGTATCGTACCTACGGAACAATTCCTTTGAGAAAGGAGCCTAATGAAGTTGTTAATGGAAATTTTAATCCTGAAGAACTTTATATGGAACGTTCTGATGCATCAAAGGTTATGGCATTTATAAAGGAAGACATCGATGAATCGTTACGATTGTTTGGAGATAATAAATCTTTTGATCCATTTAAAAGAGGAAACAAGAAAGCATATTGGTCTAAAGCAGCAACAGAATATTTGGCTGCTGAAGTTTATCTTTGGAATTCAAAGGTTACAATAGGTGATAATAAGGCTAATGATGCTGATCTTGTTAAAGCTGAAACATTCTGTACAAACTTGCTTAATAATTATGGACTTAAATTAATAGATAACTATGAACATATATTTGATGTAGACCATAAAGGAAATGATGAAATCATTTTAGCAAGTAGATGCCTTGAAGGAGAAGCATCAAATTCAGGAACTATTTATATGTATAATTTTCAGACAGGAGCATGGAAAACAACAGGTTTTAATGATGAAAATGGAAAGTTGATGGGAGATACTCTTCAGGTACGAACAAGTGGTATGCAGAGAATAGAATATTTGCCAGAATTCTTCTTCTCTTATGAAAAGGAGAAAGATAGTCGTAGAGATGTGAATTTCTTGAGTGCTTATAATAGAGAAACAGGTAAATTTGCAGGAACTGTATTTAAAAAGACTATGGGGCATCTCAATACTTCTTCAAATAATTATATATGGGATGCTGATATAGTAGTTTATAGATTGGCTGGAGTTTATTTCATGCTTGCCGAAATAGAAAACATGAAGGGTGGAGATGTGGTCAAATGGCTTAACCCTATAGTGAAGCGTGCATATGGAAATAATTCTTATGAACCATATGTTAATGGCACTTTTACACAAAATGAATTAAATATACTGAAAGAAAAAGATAAAGAAATGCTTGGTGAGGGCCAACGTTGGTTTGATATCAATCGTATGACAATTTCAAAAGGAGGAGAACATCTGGTATTCTGTAAAGAAGGTAGCAAGGATGGAAAGAAACCTATACTTGATAAATCAACAGAAGCTTATAAAGTATTGTGGCCTATTGAAACAGAAATGATGAACAAAGACCCAAAACTTGTACAGACTCCTGGCTATGCCAAGAATTAAAATATTACTCTTTTTCATTTTATGCATCATCAAGGTCTATCCTCAAATAAACGATAGTATATTTTCGGATAGACCTGATGGTCGCTTTATTAGTACATATGGGTATTTGATAACTGAACTTGAAAATACAAAGCCGGCATTATCTTATGATTCTACAATGTCAAAATTGCAATTTTATAGATGGCAGGATGATGTTAAGGCTGCGATGGAAAATATTATGAAGTTCCCTATGAATAATAACAATCTGCCTGACCCTGTATGTATCAGTACAGAACAGAAAGATGGATATGTATTAGAAAAATGGGAGTTTTATCCATTTCCAAAATGTGTTTCAACATTTTTGGTTTTGAAACCTGATAATGTAATTGATAAAGCACCAGCGGTATTGTGTATACCAGGTTCTGGTAGAACCAAGGAGGGTTTGGCTGGTGAACCTGGAATATATGATTGTTATACAGAGGAAATATCTTCCGATCATGTAACAATGGCTCTTGATTATGCAAAGGCAGGATATATTGCGGTTGCTGTAGATAATGCTGGAGCTGGAGAGGCCTCGGATATTGAGCATTATAGTAACTCTGGAAATTATAATTATGATGTAATCTCCAGATTATTACTGGAAATGGGATGGAGTTGGCTTGGGTATACATCATACTTGGATATGCAGGTTTTAAAATGGATGAAATCGACGGATTATATAGATAAAAATCACATTATATTAAGTGGCTTTTCTTTAGGAACTGAACCTATGATGGTTTTAGGTGTAATGGATAAAGATATATATGCTTTTGTATATAATGATTTTTTATGTAATACACAGGAAAGAGCTGTTGTAATGACAAAGCCTAATAAATACGGCAATAGACCTTTTCCTAATTCTATACGTCATTTGATTCCTGATTATTGGAGATTTTTTAATTTTCCAGATGTTGTAGCTTCGTTGGCTCCACGTCCTATTATATTTACAGAAGGTGCTTTGGATAGGGACTTTGAGTTGGTTAAGAATGCATATGAAAAAGTAAATGCTATAAATAATGTGAAATGCTATCATTATCCTAAATTCTCTAAGAAAGAGGATAGATTACAAATTGAAAAACTACCTAAAGGATTGGATAGCAAAACATATTTTAGAATGGTGAATGTTGATCCTCCAAGTCATTATTTTAAATCAGAATTAGTGATTCCTTGGATTGACTCTCTATTAAAATAAAAAAAAACAAGAATCAGTGGGATGTATCTCGCTGATTCTTGTTGTATAAATACTAATTATAATATTCTTGTTGATAATATAATTTTAAAGCATTTGTATATGAAACATTTATTTGTTTTTATTACTTGTTTTTTTGTCAATATATTCGCTTGTCTGTCGCAAACGCTTCTGCCTATGCCACAGAAAATATCATTCTTTAATGATACGGTAAGGCAACAGAAGTTGAAAGTGGACTTTGTGAAGAGTATTTCAGGAGTGGAGACTGAGTCGGATGAAGCATATTCGTTGCGTATATCTGATGATGGTTTCTATATTAAGGCCATATCAGAAGAAGGAGTTTTCAGGGCAAAGCAGACTTTGGCTCAGTTGGCTATACACCGTGAAAATGACACTTTGTATCCAGCTTGCGAAATAACCGATTGGCCGGCATTCCGTGTGAGAGGTTTTATGCAGGATGTGGGACGTACATATATATCTTTGGATGAACTGAAGAAAGAGATTGATTTGCTAAGTAAATTCAAGATTAACGTATTTCATTGGCATCTTACCGAGAATCAGGCTTGGAGACTGGAAAGCAAGATGTATCCGGAACTTAACTATCCGGAGAACATGACTCGCATGCCAGGAAAGTTCTATACTCTTGAAGAGGCTAAAGAGCTTGTGGAGTATTGTAAGGAGCGTTATGTTACATTGATTCCAGAAATTGATATGCCAGGACATAGTGAGGCTTTTGTACGTACATTCCACACTGATATGCAGTCGGAAAAGGGAATGAAAATCTTGAAAGACCTTATGGATGAGGTTTGTAGTACTTTTGATGTGCCTTATATCCATATAGGTACTGATGAGGTTGCGTTTACAAACCCTGATTTTGTTCCGCATATGGTATCGTATATCAGAAGCAAGGGCAAGAAGGTTATTTCGTGGAATCCGGGATGGAATTATAAGCCGGGAGAAATTGATATGACTCAGCTATGGAGCTATAGAGGAAAGGCACAGAAGGGTATTCCGGCTATAGATTGCAGATTCCACTATATCAATCATTTTGATATTTATGCCGACCTTGTGGCTTTGTATAATAGCAGGATATGCAATGTCGAGACTGGAAGTGATGATATTGCTGGGGCTATTGTTGCTATGTGGCATGACAGGTATATAGATGATGAGAAGCAGATTCTTGCAGACAATAATTTTTATCCGAGTATGCTGGCTTTTGCCGAAAGAAGCTGGAGAGGTGGTGGCAGCTGTTATTTCAACGGTAAGGGTACTTTGCTATGGCCAGAGAATGAACTTGCAAACAGTGAATTCGGAAATTTTGAGGATAGAATGTTGTGGCATAAGCACAATACCTTGAAAGGAGAACCGTTTCCGTATGTAAGACAGTCGAACGTGAAATGGAGGATAACTGATGCTTTTCCTAATGGAGGTGACTTGGATATGTCTTTTCCTCCCGAACATACCGAAGGTGATACTTTCTGCTATAATGATTCTGTGTACAACACCAGAACTATATATGGTGCTGGGGTATATTTGAGGCATGTGTGGGGAAATCTTGTACCTGCTTTTTATGACAATCCTAAGGAGAACCATACGGCATATGCTTATACGTGGGTGTATTCTCCTGTAAAGCAGAAGGCGGGACTGAATATCGATTTCCAGAACTATAGCCGTTCGGAAAGTGATTTGCCGCCATTGCAGGGTAAATGGGACTATAAGGGAAGCAGAATATGGCTTAACAATAAGGAAGTGCTTCCTCCGCTGTGGAAAGGCAGTCATAATGAAAGAAGTAATGAGATACTTTTGACTAACGAGAACAGTTCGTCAAGACCTCCAGTGATTGTTACTCTGAAGAAGGGATGGAACAAGGTTTTGCTTAAACTTCCTGTGGGAAAGTTCAGCACAAAAGAGGTAAGACTTGTAAAATGGATGTTTAATGTAGTATTTGTGTCTGTTGACGGAAGTGAGGAACTGAAAGGTATAGTCTATTCTACAGACAGACATATTAAAAAATAATGGATATGGAAAGAAGAGTTTTTTTTATTTTGCTTTTATTGTGGAATGTATGTGTGTATGCACAGTCGGATAAATATTCTACTTATTATTATCAGAGAGCAACTTTGTTTGAGGAGTTGGAGGTAGATTCTGATGATATTCTGTTTGTTGGTAACAGTATAACAGATGGTGGAGAATGGTATGAACTGTTCAATAATCCTAATGTTAAGAACAGGGGTATCAGTGGAGATACTACTTATGGTGTGTATGACAGAATATCTACCCTGCTGAAGGGATATCCTAAGAAGATTTTCTTGCTTATAGGTATAAATAATGTGCCAAAGGGGGAAAG
>JAHHQV010000055.1 GCA_020026175.1 Phocaeicola sp.
GACCCTCTGATTAACAGTCAGATGCTCTAACCGACTGAGCTACTGAAGAAGGTTTCTTTCTCGATTGCGGTGCAAAGATAGAACCTTGTTTTGAATTATGCAATAGTTGGGGGGCAAAAAAATGAAAAAAATCGTGTTTTTTTATTTTACCCCCATTTTAAGCCCTATGAAAAGGCATGAAACCGCATAAATGGGAAAAATAAGTTAAATATTTATGTGTAAAAATTGTCATGACATGGATAATGTTTTTATTTGCATCACATTAATATATTAAGAAAAAGTCATGAATACTAAAAAAACTCTTATTGCAGCTTTTGCCATATTGTTAGGTTTCGGTTTGTTGAGTTTCAGCGGAGACGACCGTAATTTCAAAATAGCCAAGAATCTTGATTTGTTTAATGCCATATTCAAGGAACTTGACATGTTTTATGTAGATACTATTGATGTCGAGAAGATGATTCAGAATGGTGTCAATGGTATGCTTTCGCTTACCGACCCTTATACTGAATACTATCCTGAAGAGGAAGTGAGCAGTCTGAAGGAAATGATAACCGGCAAATATGGAGGTATAGGTGCTGCTATTAGATATTATAAGGCAGAGGACAAGATTGTGATAATAGAGCCGACAGAAGGAATGCCTGCAGCCGAAATGGGAGTAAAGGCAGGTGATATAATCCTCGAAGTAGGTGGAAAGAAAATACTTCGTGGAGATATGAAACCACAGGAATTTTCGGGCAAGGTAAGCGATGCCTTGCGTGGCGAGCCGGGAACTTCGTTTGTGCTGAAGGTGTTGCGCCCAAACAAAAATGATAGCACAGAAATGGAATTCAAGATAACACGTAAGAGTATACGTACCAATCCTGTTCCTTATTATGGAATGATGCGCGACAGTATAGGCTATATCTCTCTCAGTGGTTTTACCGACAATTGTGCAAAGGATTTCAAGAAATCATTCATAGAGTTGAAGCAAAAAGGCGCAAAATCTCTTATAGTCGATTTGAGAGACAATGGTGGAGGTTCTTTGTCGGAAGCAGTAGATATAGTTAATCTGTTTGTGCCTAAGGGACAGGAAGTGGTTTATACAAAGGGAAAATTCAAACAGGCAGAAAGTTCTTTCAAAACAAAATACGAACCTGTTGATACCGAAATTCCTTTGGTAGTGCTGGTAAATGGTTCTTCAGCTTCGGCTTCCGAAATATTGAGCGGTTCATTACAGGACTTAGATCGTGCCGTAATAGTTGGTTCGCGTACATACGGTAAGGGACTGGTGCAGACTACACGACCTCTTCCTTACAACGGAACACTGAAAGTTACTACATCAAAATATTATATACCAAGCGGACGCTGCATACAGGCTATAGATTATTCAAAGAAGAATGCCGACGGTAGTGTGGCACGTACTCCGGACAGCCTGACTAATGTGTTTCATACTGCCATAGGACGCGAAGTGCGTGATGGAGGTGGTATACGTCCCGATGTAGAGGTGAAACTTCCAAAGTATTCCAATATTATCTTCTATCTGATGAATGAAGATATTGTGTTCGACTATGCCACTCAGTATTGTTGGAGTCACGAAGCGCCGGCTTCTGTAGCCGACTTCAAGCTGACAGACAAAGATTATGCCGATTTCAAGACATTGGTAAAGTCGCGCAAGTTTACTTACGACCGCCAGAGCGAAAAGATGCTCAAGTCGCTGAAAGAGGTGGCCGAGTTTGAAGGCTATATGGATGATGCTAAGAAAGAATTTGAGGCTTTGGAAAAGAAACTCAATCATAACCTTGACCGCGACCTTGATACTTTCTCAAAACAGATACGTGAGTTTTTGTCGCAGGAGATTATAACAAGATACTTCTATCAGAAAGGTGCTGCTATGGAAAGGTTGAAGGATGACGATTGTCTTGAAAAGGCAGTTGATGTGTTGAATGATACTGATAGATACAAGAAAATATTGTCGGCTCCTGTCAAGGATGAAAAATCGGCTGCCGACAGCGATAAAAGTGAAAATGACAAGAAATAGTATCTTGCGTACAGCGTGGATGTAAAATAAATTTACTTAATTTATACAATTTGGCATTATACTGAAAATCAGCCTGTTGTATATGTATAGCAAAACGCCCCGACGTTCTTCTTCGAATGTCGGGGCGTTTTGTCTTAAATGTCTGCCCGTTTTAGTTAAAATGTCGGGACGTCATCAGGCATGAATACTATATGTCTTAATATTTTACCAATCCTTTACTTACTGTGTCTTTATAGTGTCTTTACTGAATCTTCTCAGAACCGGCACTGTAAGCGGTATTGCCAACAGGAACGAACAGAAGTCGGCGGCAGCCTGACACATTTCCACTCCCTTCAGCCCAAGGTATAAAGGAAGTACGATTATAAGCGGTATGAAGAACAGTCCCTGGCGTGCAGATGAAAGTATAAGTGCTCTTCCCGGAATCCTTATGGTTTGTAGCATCATGTTGCACAATATTACCCATGCTCCCAAAGGTATGGTTATCAACTGCCAACGCAAGGCATTGGCTCCTATCTCTATAACGTTCATGTCATCTTTTCTGAACCATGACACAACTTCGGGTGCATAGATATATCCCAAGATGGAACATACGGTGAGGAATACAACCCCCGTCTTTACACTAAACCAAAATCCTTCTTTCACTCTGGTGTAGAGTCCGGCTCCGTAGTTGAATCCGCATACAGGCTGGAAACCTTGTCCGAACCCTATTACAAACGAATTTATGAACATACATATCCTTGTCACTATAGACATTCCGGCAATGGCTGCATCGCCGTATGCTCCGGCAGCCACATTCATCATTATGGTAGACAGGCTTACCAGTCCTTGTCGGCTCAGCGAGGGGATACCGCCGTATGTTATCTCCTTGAGGTAAGTAAGGCTTGGAGTAAAATTCCGGAATCTTATTTTTATGTTGGTACCTTTGCTGTCCATATACATCAGCACCATGAAACTGCAAATCTGGCTTATGACAGTAGACCATGCTGCCCCCCTTACTCCCATTTTCATGGTGAATATCAGTATAGGGTCAAGTCCGATGTTTATTACTGCACCCACTATAATGCCAATCATTGCATAAATGGCATTGCCCTGAAATCTCATCTGATTGTTTAGCACCAAAGACGATGCCATGAACGGTGCTCCCAGCAACACTGTGCCAAGATAGTTTTCCGAATAGGGGAGTATTGTTTCGGTAGAGCCCAGCGAAATACATATGGGCGTTAGGAATACGTTTCCTGCTATGGCAATTATAAGTCCGGAAGCAAAGGCATAGAAGAAACCGGTAGAGGCCATTTTCTCGGCACTGTCGTAGTCTTTTGCTCCAAGTCTACGCGAAATGAAGTTTCCTGAACCATGTCCGAAGAAGAATCCGAAAGCCTGTACTATGGCCATGACCGAAAACGATATACCTACTGCGGCTGTGGACTGGGTGTTTATTTTCCCTACAAAATAAGTGTCTACCATAACATAGAATGAAGTAACCAACATGCTTATTATCGTAGGTATAGCCAGCGAAGCAATCAGCTTCGGTATAGGGGCTGTAGTCATCATCTTATGTTTATCCTGTGTTGTTCTCTTCATAAACTTATAGCCTTAATATAGAAGGTTGCTGAAAATTAACGAAATATGAATTCTAGTACAAAAGTAATCGTTTTTTCTGTTGTATTTATATTTACATGTCATAATGACTGTATTCATAAGATAAATTAATACACGTTTCGTTCATTTTCTTCATTAAATGAGTATCTTTGCACACTATTAAGAGTTTGAGATAATAAGAAAAATATAAAAAATTAGAAAAACGATGGCACAAGAAGATGTTTTCAAGAAGCTGGTATCACACTGTAAGGAATATGGTTTTGTATTTCCTTCTAGTGATATCTATGATGGTCTGGGCGCAGTGTACGACTACGGACAGATGGGTGTGGAACTGAAAAACAATATAAAGCAGTATTGGTGGCAAAGCATGGTGCTTTTGCACGAGAATATAGTAGGTATTGATTCGGCTATATTCATGCACCCTACTATATGGAAGGCTTCGGGCCATGTGGACGCATTCAATGATCCTTTGATAGACAACCGCGACTCGAAGAAGCGTTATCGTGCTGATGTTCTGATAGAGGACCAGATAGCAAAATACGAAGAAAAAATCAATAAGGAAGTAGCAAAGGCTGCAAAGAAATTTGGAGAAGCTTTTGATGAGGCTCAGTTCCGCAGCACCAACGGACGTGTGCTTGAGCATCAGGCAAAGCTTGAAGCGCTTCATCAGAGATATGCAGATGCAATGAATGCAGGCGACCTTAACGAACTGCGTCAGATTATTCTTGATGAGGAAATAGTATGTCCTATTTCGGGTACAAAAAACTGGACAGAGGTTCGTCAGTTCAACCTTATGTTCTCTACTGATATGGGGTCTACAGCCGAAGGCTCTATGAAGGTATATCTTCGTCCGGAAACTGCACAGGGTATATTCGTAAACTATCTGAACGTACAGAAAACAGGTAGAATGAAGATTCCTTTCGGTATTGCACAGATAGGCAAGGCTTTCCGTAACGAAATCGTTGCACGTCAGTTCATCTTCCGTATGCGTGAGTTTGAACAGATGGAAATGCAGTTCTTCGTAAAACCGGGAACAGAACTTGAATGGTTCAAGAAATGGAAAGAAACCAGATTGAAATGGCACAAGGCACTTGGATTTGGTGATGACCACTACAGATACCATGACCACGAGAAGTTGGCACACTATGCAAATGCTGCTACTGATATAGAGTTCTTGATGCCTTTCGGATTCAAGGAAGTTGAAGGTATACACAGCCGTACAAACTTCGACCTTTCTCAGCATGAGAAATTCTCAGGCAAGAGCATCAAGTATTTCGATCCTGAAATAAACGAAAGCTATACTCCGTATGTAATTGAAACTTCAATAGGTGTTGACCGTATGTTCTTGAGCGTGATGTGTGCTTCATATCATGAAGAAAAACTTGAAAACGGCGAGACACGTACTGTATTGAAATTGCCTGCAGCTTTGGCTCCGGTGAAACTTGCTGTGATGCCACTTGTAAAGAAAGACGGTCTGCCTGAAAAGGCTCGTGAAATAATGGACGACTTGAAGTTCCACTTCAATTGCCAGTATGATGAAAAAGACAGTATAGGTAAGCGTTACCGCCGTCAGGATGCTATAGGTACTCCTTACTGTATCACTATCGACCACCAGACTTTGGAGGACGGATGTGTTACTTTGCGTAACCGTGACACTATGCAGCAGGAACGTGTGGCTATTTCATCGTTGAGAGGTATAATAGAAGATAAGGTAAGCATTACCGGACTTCTCAAATCCATTCAGTAATATATGGTTGCGGTGTTGTTTAAGGCATTGAGGGCTGCATTGCCAGTCATGGCGGTTGCCTGTATGGTATCGTGTGCCAAAGATACGGAAGTGGAAGACCCTTATGCTAACTGGAAAGAAAGAAACGTGGCTTTTATAGACTCTATAGCCGGTGTATGCGACAATCCTCCAGAGGGAGAAATTTGGAGGAAGTATTTCAGATATGACATCAATTTTGATGACAATAGTATTGATGGTGTTGTATCGCCTTCTTACAAGCCTAAGACAGAGGACTATGTATATATGAAATTTGCCAATGTACAGGATGTACTTTCTGTAGAAGAAGGTAAGGAAAATCCTATAATGCAAAATGATACAGTGGTGGTTGCTTATCAGGGTTTCTTGATTAACGGCTATCGTTTTGATGGAACCTATTTGGGCAAATTTGACCGTGAAGTGAATGATCATTTTCGAGAATTCGCAGTTGTGGATATGAGAAAGGGTAATGGTGGTCTTATTCCTGGATGGGTAAATGCCCTTCTGTATATGAAACCCAAAACGGAAGATGCTGTAGAGGTATTTATTCCAAGTCAGATTGCTTATGGAGAACAGAAAAAACCTGGAATACCGAAAAACTCGGCACTGAAATTTGAAATGTATGTAGACGAAGTCTTGAAATACGGGACTATAAAATAAGTAATTCCTGAAGGCACACAGATGGCGCAGATTATAATTGTTTTTTCTGGGTAATCTGTGTGCTTCTTTTTTTATGGATATAATTAAAACTATTTATAACAGATGCCTTTAAATTTACCCGACAGGCTGCCTGCCATTGAACTGCTGAAGAAGGAGAATATCTTTGTGATAGACAATTCGAGGGCTTGCGCACAGGATATACGTCCGCTGAGGCTTGCGGTGCTGAATCTCATGCCTCTGAAAATTACTACCGAGACAGATTTGGTGAGGCTGCTTTCTAACTCGCCGTTGCAGATAGAGGTGTGTTTCATGAAGATTAAGAGTCATACACCAAAGAATACTCCTATAGAGCATATGAAGGCTTTCTATCGCGACTTCTGCGACATGAAGGATGAGAGGTTTGACGGTATGATCGTGACAGGGGCTCCTGTAGAATTGATGGAATTCGAAGAAGTGTCTTATTGGGAGGAAATCAAAGAGATATTCGATTGGACTCGCTCGCATGTTACATCTACTTTCTATATATGCTGGGCTGCACAGGCTGGACTGTATCATCATTATGGTATACCCAAGCACAAGCTCGACAAAAAGATGTTCGGAGTGTTTCGTCATCATGTGTGTAATGGATTTGAGACCTTGCCTATCTTCAGGGGATTTGATGATGAATTTTTTATACCTCACAGCCGTCATACCGAAATACGAAGAGAGGACATAGAGCAGCATAATGAACTTGACATCGTGTCCGAGTCGGAAGAATCGGGGGTACATATAGTGATGGCCCGTGGAGGTAGGGAGTTTTTCGTGACAGGACATTCGGAATACTCGCCTTTCACTCTCGATGCAGAATACAGGCGTGATGTGGTAAAGGGACTGCCAATAGAAATTCCTGTGGGTTATTATCGTGATGACAACCCCGACAAGGGACCGCTGGTGAAATGGAGGGGAACAGCCAACTTGTTGTTCTCTAACTGGCTTAACTATTATGTATATCAGGAGACTCCGTATGATATTAACGATATAAAGTGATTTTTTTGATAGATGAAACGAAGTATAGAACTGCTTGCTCCGGCAAAGAATCTGGAGTGTGGAATAGAGGCCGTTAATCATGGTGCCGATGCCGTGTATATAGGTGCTCCGCGTTTTGGTGCGCGAGCTGCTGCCGGAAATTCGCTCGAAGACATTGCTGCTTTGGTTGAGTACGCACATGTGTATGGAGTGAAGGTGTATGTGACTGTTAATACGATTCTTCATGATTATGAACTGAAGGACACGGAGGAAATGATTTGGGACTTGTATCGTGCAGGTGTAGATGCGTTGATAGTGCAGGATATGGGTATCACCGGACTTAATCTCCCTCCTATACCACTTCATGCCAGTACGCAGACCGACAACCGTTCTGCACAAAAGGTAGACTTTTTGACCAAGGCAGGCTTTTCGCAGGTTGTGCTTGCCAGAGAACTGTCGGCACAAGAAATAGCCGAGATACATGCTGCATGTCCTGATACACGTCTTGAAGTGTTTGTACACGGGGCTTTGTGTGTGAGCTATAGCGGACAATGCTATGTCAGTCAGTCATGTTACGGCCGTAGTGCCAATAGGGGAGAGTGTGCTCAGTTCTGTCGCCTTTCGTTCGATTTGGTAGATTCGGACGGCAAGGTAATAGATAAAGGCAAGCATTTTCTTTCATTGAAGGATATGAACCAGAGCGAGAATCTGGAGGAAATCATCGATGCTGGTGCAACGTCTCTTAAAATAGAGGGAAGACTAAAGGATGTGTCGTATGTAAAGAATGTTACCGCCTATTATCGCACTAAGCTGGATGAACTGTTCAGACGTAGGAAAGACTTGGTCAGAGCTTCGTCGGGCAGTGTGAAACTGATGTTTGTGCCTCAGCTTGACAAGAGTTTCAGTCGTGGATTTACCGATTATTTTCTTCACGGAAGAAATAAGGATATTTTTTCTTTCAACACTCCCAAGTCGTTGGGCGAGGAGATGGGTATGGTGAAGGAAATACGCGGCAATTCGCTTAATGTGGCTGGAGTGAAGCCTTTCAACAATGGTGACGGAATATGCTATATAGATGATAACGGCAGACTTCAGGGCTTCCGTGTGAACCGTGTTGAGAATAACAGGCTTTTCTTGCAGGAACGCCCAAGGGTAAAACCAAAAACTGTATTGTATCGTAATTTCGACAGCGAGTTTGAAAAAGTGATGCAAAAGAAGTCGGCCGAAAGGAAAATAGGTGTGGATATTACTCTGAGCGACAATAATTTCGGTTTTTCTCTTACTATGAGGGATGAAGATGGTGTGGAAGTGAGTGTTACCCTTCAGCGCGAAAAAGAACTGGCACGTAGTCCGCAGTCGGACAATCTTCGCAATCAGCTTGGCAAACTTGGAAATACTCCTTTCGAAGCAAAGGATGTGCGTCTTGATTTTGATGACAACTGGTTTATCCCGGCTTCCGAACTTTCTGATTTGCGTAGGTGTGGCGTTGAGAAACTTCTTTCTGCAAGAAAGATAAACTATCGTCGCGAGATAGGCGAGATGAAGGAAACTTCGCACGTTTATCCTCTTGCTCCTACAGGCAGTGGTAATGTAGTATCGGGTGGCAGAAAACCTCAGGACGGAACTCTTACTTATCTTGGAAATGTGTTGAATGGTAAGGCTGTGGAGTTTTATCGTCGTCATGGAGTAAAAACAGTACTTCCTGCTTTCGAGAAGGAAGAACCGGAAGGAGCAGTACTTATGTTCTGCAAGCATTGTATCAGATATAGCATGGGGTGGTGTCCTGTGCGACAGAAAAGACATTCGCCGTATCGTGAACCTTATTATCTGGTAAGTACAGACGGAAGACGCTTCAGGCTGGATTTCGACTGCAAGCAGTGTATGATGAAGGTAAGTGCAGCAGGTTCGGTAGCTGATGGTTACGACAGACACTAAAAGACTGATGCCTTTGAGGTGTGTACTCCATAGTTGTATTCTACACAATAGAAAAAAACAGCAAGTGAAAGAATTGAATTCTCTTATCTTTCGCTTGCTGTTTCTTTTATATCA
Organism: Phocaeicola sp.; assembly: GCA_020026175.1. Taxonomy (GTDB): domain Bacteria; phylum Bacteroidota; class Bacteroidia; order Bacteroidales; family Bacteroidaceae; genus Phocaeicola. The sequence continues at coordinate 9,093 of JAHHQV010000055.1, forward strand.
TTAAAATGCTAATTTTTCAGTCTAATGGTAAGCGGCTTCCTTTTCCTATTTCAATTTATATGGTCAATGTCCTGTCATACGCTTCTACAGAATCTTTTGATATGGACTGTCCCAGTCCGCAACCATGTAAATTGTCTTATGTTGGATAACTCAAATTGTCATCAGAATAGCATTCACTAAAAAGCCGGAAACTTAAGCATACATAATACTTCAGGTGAAGATACCGATACCTTCTAATTTTGATAGGGATGCCCTATTGTTTTGAAAAAGTTTATATTTTTGTAGACTATAACACATTATAGTAGTATATACAAGATTTCTTTACTTAATCAAACATAAATGAATATCATGAATATTAAGAAGTATTTTTTTATTCCATTGGCATTTAGCGGATTGCTTTTTGCCGGTTGTGAAAGTTCAAAAACAGTGGAAGGCTCGGTGTCGTTGATACCCGAAGTGAAGTCTGTAGAGTTTGGCAGAGGCACTTTGCCATTGACATCATTGCAAGGCATCAAGTGCGATGCCGAATGGAACGATATAGTCGGAAACTTCATCGTAGACTTGTCTGGCGTGACAGGAATCAGGCTGAACAAAGTTGACATTTCGTCGGCTGATATAGTAATAGTAAAGGATGCAGACCTTTCGGGCGAAGCATATAGCCTTTTGATAGAGAACGATGGCATCAAGATAAATTCGGGTACCGATGAAGGAGTGTCACGCGCCTTGTCTACACTGTTGCAGATTATACTTACTGCCGAAAACGGTAACCTTTCATCGCTCTACATCAGCGATGAACCGAGATTCGGATACAGAGGCCTTATGATAGACTGTAGCCGCCATTTCTGGACAGTAGACGAACTGAAGGAATCAATACGTCATATGGCTTTCTTCAAGCTGAATACCCTGCATCTGCACCTCACCGACAACAATGCATGGCGTATGGCTATGGATAAATATCCCGAACTCACAGAAAAAGGTACATATTATAAAGACTATCCTGAGTTGTCGGGCAAGTATTACACCAAGGTCGACCTTAAAGAAATAGTCCGTTATGCAGCGTTGTATGGCATAGAGGTTATTCCCGAAGTCGACTTGCCCGGACATGCAACAGCCTTGCTTGCAGCCCTGCCACATCTGTCGTGCAACGGAGGACACTTTGAGGCCTATCCCGAAGAAATGCCTTTATCATCTCGCAAGCGTGGCAATGAAAACATGATTTGTGTAGGCAACAAGGCATCTTATAAATTTGCCGAAGACGTAGTAAACGAACTGGTAGATATATTCCCTTCAAAATATATACATCTTGGTGGCGATGAAGTACCTACAGGCGTATGGCAAAAATGCTCTAAATGTATGGCACTATACAAGGCAGAAGGAATGAAGTCGGCTGGCGAACTTCAAGATTATTTTACACACAAGATGAGAGAAATAGTCAGTGCAAAAGGCAAGACAATGTTGGGCTGGGATGAGATAAACGACAGACATGCTGCTACACCAGACGATGTATTGGCTATATGGAGAAATGATGGAATAAGTCAGCAAAAAGAAGCGTTGGAGCGCAATATCCCTGTTATAATGTGTCCTCAGCACGGATGCTACATGGACTGGGGATATGCAGGAAACTCTGTGCGCAAGTCTTACGAATGGGATCCGGTATTGCCAGAAGTGACAAAAGAAAAAGAATCGTTGATATTGGGCGGACAGGGGGCATTGTGGACAGAAAGAGTGGCTACACAGTCTCGTCTGGAGTGGATGCTTTATCCTCGCATGTCGGCATTGGCAGAAGTGTTGTGGAGCCCTAAAGAAAAACGCAACTGGGACAGCTTCTACACCCGTATCACTTCTTATTATCCATTGATGGAGAAACTTGGCATAAACTTCTATGAAGATGATGCTCTTAATGAAAAGGAATTTGCCCCAACAGGAGAAAAACCTGCATTGGTACGTGCTGCAACTGTAGAAACCAATATTCCGCTGAACAATCCATATTATCCTGAATATGCTTTCGACGGTCGAAACAACTCTTTCTTCTGGGGAGGAAGTACTATAGGAAAGGGACATCATTTCACAGTAGTGATGACAGAACAAGTTCTGGTGAATGAGATAGAGGTTATAACTGGCGATTCTAAGGACTATATAACAAAAGCCGACCTTATGGTAAGTGCTGATGGCAAGAAATTCGAAAAGGTTGGTACGTTTGATGAGTATGGACAATCTAAAGTGAAGATTGGCGGAAAGTCGGTAAAGGCAGTCAAGATAGAAGTTACAGGGCAACATACTTGCTGGCCTATAATAAAGGAAATCATATTGAAATGATAATAAAGAAGACGATGATTTTTTACAATAGTAAATAAAATCATCGTCTTCTTTATTTATAAAAACCAATGACAGGCTATGTCATTAATTGATAATTTCTCCACGGACTTCAACTTCTCTAATAGCAGCGATAGTAGAATTACCACCAGAATCAGGAATAACTAGTTTAAGGTATTTTCCAGCACTCTTTTTTACATTATATACTAAATAGTCATCAATGTTGGTGAACGAAAACTCTCCAATAAAATCCCAGTTAGTCTTGTTGTCACTTACATAAAATTGCAATAATTTAAGAGGATTGTTGCTGTTTTGTCCACGTGGTAAAACTTCCACTTGAGATATGTCAATCTTTTTGTTTAGATCTATAACTATCTCATAAGGCAATGGATCAGAGCCTCCTTTCCATTTTGCATGCCAGAAAGTTTTAGTATCACCGTCAATCAAGTGTATTGCTCTACCATTGTTTGCACCTTCTCCAGAAGTTTCTTCTGTAGTAGTTGATGCAATTTTCCAGTCAGACTTGTTTATTTTTTCTCCTAATTTTGTTATTTTGAGTATGGCTCTTGCATTTTCGTCTTTTTTTATCGATACATCAGCTGTAATGTCTTTTAGCTTTATCGGTAGCAAGAAATTTCCGGATTTAATTTTTGAATTATTGATTTTATATTCAATAAAATCAGAACTCTTATCAGGAGTTAATGAAATCTTTTGTTCAGAAGAGTAGCAGTCTTTAGGCAATAAACTAAAATATGTATTGTTAGTTTTATTGTATTTTTCCACATATTCTTCATCAACACATGTTGTAGCAGTGATATTCCATTGATTTGTAAAAGGAACACCTACATTGACTTTTGCCAAGTCACCATTTATTGATATCAAACCTTTATCCATTAAAGTCACGATAGCTTCTGAAACGTTGAAGTCATATATTATTTCAGAACGTCCATTGAAGAACGGCATACCGTCAGATTTCATTTTAAGAGGTAGTATATACATGTTTTTATCATATATATTTCCGTTAGCTTCTAAAATCTTACTTGGATTGTATTTTATTTGTCCTTTAAAGATTCTTTCTTTTCCTTCAATTTTTATTGTTGGAGTTAAAATCTCGTAACAATCTTTTGGCAACAATTTCAGCTCTTTGTTTTGAGCATTACTTATAGAATCAATCACAGTGTCATCTACTACTATTTCTATATTCGAAGGAGTAGAAGTAAATCCACCCCTTTGAATGAATATATCTTCAGTCTGTTCAATTCCTACATTGTAAGATTGTAGTGTCTTGATTCCAGGATTACTCAAAGTTAAGACTCCATCATAAAATTTAGAATAGTCTTCTGTATCAGAACAACTTCCTAAGCTTATAGACAAAGCTAATATAGATAAATATTTATAGTATTTCATATTTTTAAATTTTGTTCTTTTATATATAATTACCATCCAGGATTTTGTATAAGATTTCCTTTGGATTTTCTGATTTCTGAATCAGGGATAGGGTATAAATACATCTTTCTGTTGAAGACAATTGGAGATACCTCTACAACTCTGTTAAAATCTTCAAGGCTTCCATCTTGTCCTTTAGTATTCATGCCGTGAGCAAAACCAAATTGTCTTCCTTCTCCATTCTTGTCAGCAATCATCCATCGGCGCACATCAAAATATCTCTGACCTTCTGTTGCAAGCTCAATTTGTCTTTCTCTTTGTATAGCAGCTCTTTGAAGTTCTTTGTTTCCGATTATAGCAGGATTCAGCTTTTCAATATCAGGAATACCGGCACGGGTTCTTACCTTGTTCAAATATTCAAGTACAATGGGGTCTTTGGAATTTACCTCATTGGCAGCTTCGGCATACAGTAAATATAAATCGGCCAAGCGGAATATGATAGAAGGTCTGAATTTGGATGCTACACCAGGATTTGTTTTGCTTACACTACGGTTAAATCTTTTGAATAGCATATATCCGGTTTTTGTAGCCTGACCACTCTGAACACCTGCATTCCCTCCAAAGTAGAAATGTGTAGTATTGCAAGATACAGGCCATTGTCTTCCTTCAAAGAATACAGTGTTGTAGAATCTTGGTTCTCGGTTTAGGTTACGGTTCAATACTTCTACTTCAGTATATTTTTTTGATAAACCATCTATGTTATTATCCTTATATTTACCTGTTCCATTTTCTTTATATAAAGGAGATTTTGGCAGATATGCAGTAGCCTGTACTGGAAGGCCGTCACTCATATAAAAGGCATCTACTAGTTCTTGGGTAACACCAGTTGACCCGAGTCCGTTCTTTTCAGACTTAGGAACGATTCTTCTGTCAAACGAGTCTCCGTCAAGACCTCCCCACGAATTGTTGGCAGTAGCCCAAATAATTTCTTTATTATACTCTTGGAAAAGTGTATAAAGAGTCTTTTCATAATCAATCATTTGGACATCACTATGGCTGTCAGTATTTGTTTGGTATACTTTATGCAGCTCGTATCTTCCTTTAGCATAATCAATAAAATCTTTACAAGCACTTAATGCTTTTTCCCATTTTTTAGGATCATTTTCAGGGTAAAGTTGTTTGCCGTCAGGGTTTTTTAATGATAAGGCTTCAGCGTATCCACCGTTAAGTAGTGGACTGGCTGCATACATCCACATTTTTGCTCTCACAGCCAAAGCTACACCTTTGGTTGGCCATCCTTTATATTCATCTTCCTCTATAGGTTCTTGTCTTAGTTCATTGGCAGAAGAAAGAAATTCGGCGTCAAGATACTCCAAGACTTCATCAATAGAGTTACGGCAATAATCCTGGCTTTCTGTAGGGTCAAAAAGTTTGTCTTTGACTAAAATTATAGCTCCATATTGTTCAAACAGAAGATAATGATAAAAAGCTCTCATGAATCTGGCGTTAGCTTTCATATCCTTCAGTTCATCTTCCTGCAAATTATCTCCTTGTGTACCTCCTGTAACTATAGGATGTGCTTTTTCAAGGAATATATTAGCTTGCCTGATAAGTTTGTAGCACATGCCATATCTGTGAAAACTTACGGTGCTGGCATTTTTGTCACTGCTGTTGTAGTTGGCTGCATCGCCGTATCCTGTTACAAGTTCATCACAGATGGAAGTCCATGGGTTTTGAAATCCTGAAATTCCAGAATGATTAATTCCTGAATAGTCGGGAATTTTGGAAAATATGTTTGCATACCATCTTTTGGTATAGTTGACATTTTCGAAAACTTCGTCAGTGTTTTGTAGACCGCCTGCAAGTTGGTTCGAAACATCTAGATAATCACAAGAGCTTAATGACAAAAGCAATGCGGATACGGTTATAAATAATTTTTTCTTCATCTTTGTTTGTTTTTTAGAATGTAAAATCAAGGCCTAATGTAAATGTTCTTGGAAGAGGGTAGTTCATTCCGGCATTTGCGTTACCTGCTTCAGGATCGAAGTATTTTACGTCATCCCAAACTGCCAGGTTGTATCCCATCATATAGACCCGAGCTGCCTCCAATCCTAATTTTGTAAGGAACTTTTTAGGAATTTGATACCCTACTTCTATGTTTTTAAGGCGTAAGAAAGAACCATCTCTCAACCACCATGTACTTGGGACAGTATTGTTTCGTGATGCATTGTTGTCTTTATGTAATCTTGGCATAAAGACATCCTGTCTTGGGTTTTCTTCAGTCCATCTGTCCAAAGCAAAAGTACGGTAGTTTGACTGGTCTGGTCCCCATGCAAAAGGGAACCATCCTTCAGGAGTTGCCCCTCCAAATACGACAGAGGTATTTCCCGCTCCTTGGAAGAATATGCTTGCATAGATACCTTTCCATTCAGCACTAACTCCAAAACCATAGATAATTTCAGGAACAGAAGGGTTTGCTATACCTCTTACTTTGTCATAAGAGTCAATAACCCCATCCCCATTGACATCTACATATTTTATATCTCCAGGACCAAGAATACCGCCCAATGTGCTTTGTGGTAGTTCTGGTTTCAGCGTATATGTTTTCAGTCCGTTGGCATTTGTCTTCACAATGAAGTCTTCTTCAGTATATAGACGATCTGCGATATATAATGTGTTTTCGTTTACACGCGTACCAGTAACGGCTTGGTAGTCGTATTTTTGTGGAAGTTCATCATATTCAAGAATCTTGTTTCGTGTGAAAGTGAATGTTCCACGTCCGCTTAGTTTCCAATTTCCGATAGTATGATGTACGTTCATTGATACGTCAATACCTTGATTGCGAACCTTACCGAAATTTTGCCAAGGGTCTTGTCTGAATCCTCCTATTTGAGGAATGGTTTTTCTTTGTAGAAGAATATCATGTCTTTCATTTCTGAAGTAATCGGCTATGATTTCAATTTGGTTGTTGAACAATCCTAATTCGAATCCATAGTTTTGTTTGTCTTCTATTTCCCAACCTAAGTAAGGTGCTTCAAATCTTGCTTCTATAATACCGTTACCTATACCGTTTAATCCTCCGTTAGGACCTATACCTTGCGTGAATCCTCCTTCTCCCATATTGAAAGTCGGTCTGTACAAGAATCTTTCTCCTCCTGTGTTATCATTTCCTGATCTACCCAAAGAAGCTCTCAACTTTAATTTAGAGACAACATTTTTCAAACTTTCCGAGAAGAAAGGTTCGTTGGAAAGATAATAAGCAAGACCTACCGAAGGAAAGAAACCAAATCGGTGTCCTGAAGCAAAAGTTTCTGAACCTGTATATCCAAAGTTGGCTTCTATAAAGTAACGGCTGTCATATCCATAGTTCAGACGTCCTACAATTCCTTGTTTTCTGAATGGAAGTGGATTGTCGTGATATTGAGTCTCTTTTTGCATGTAAAGCAACATAGCTCCTACGTCATGCTTTTCGTTGAAAGTCCTTTTATAGTTGATTGAAGCATCAATATAAATTTTCTTGTTTTGAGAGTTGGAACTGTTCTTGGGGTCTTGTAGACCTGGGTCGCCTGATACTACAGTGTTGTATTTTAGAGTACCGTCCTCATCTCGTGATACAGCATGGTATCTCGTAGGATTGTAAGATCTTCTTACAATCATCTGTCCGTCATAGTCGTAACTTAGATTAAGTCTGGCAGAAAGCCCTTTTGTAATAAAATCAAGTTTTTGGTCAATATTGATTTTTGATTGTATTGCAGTGCGGTGCTCTTTTGCATAACCCGAATTGTTCAGAAGATTGTAGGGATTTCTCATGTTAGAGTCTCTTTCTTGTTCGTATGTAGCAATTGTTCCGTCACTATATACAGCAGGAAAACAATATGGAGGGGTTATCAACATTGAACGGAATATGGCTGGTGTACCTGTTCCCGGATAGTTGTTTACTAAATATTGTAATGCCAAATCTACACTTACATTTGTTGATTTTGACACCTGCATATCAATATTTGAACGAAGGTTGAATCTGTTTACACCTATATTTGCATCATAATATTCATTAGGCTGTGCTTTGAAAATTCCACTTTCCGACAAGTAGGCTCCTGATACAAAGAATTTCGCTTTTTCTGTACCTCCTCGCATATTTAGTGTATATCTTTGTGAGTAGGTATTATTTTTCAGCATTTTGTCAATCCAGTTAGTATTAGGATACAAATCAGGGTCATCGTTGTTACGATAATGTGAAATCAATTCATCGGTGAACATTGGTAGTTCTCCGTCGTTACGCAAGGCTTCGTTGTAAAGTCCTAAATAATCTGCCGAACTTACAAAGTCTGGAAGTCGTGTAGGGGTTGATAGAGTGTGTTCTGTCTTAAAAGAAATTCTTGGTTTTGATACAGAACCTCGTTTGGTTGTTACAAGCACTACTCCATTGGCTCCTTCTGCTCCATATACGGCTGTAGCTGCAGCATCCTTCAGTACAGTGAATGTTTCTATTTCGTCAGGTTCGATATCACTCATACTTCTTGGCACACCATCTACCAATACAAGCGGACTTGTACCACCGGCAAAGGTACTTACACCTCTAATCCAGAATTCGGCATTGTCATATCCGGGTTCGCCAGATCTTTGTACTGCTATAAGTCCGGCTACCTGTCCTGCCAAACTGTTGTTCAAACTTCTTGTCGGAACAACAAGGTTGCTTACTTTGACTGAACTGGAAGAAACAACAACACTTTCTTTCTTTTGAGTGCCGTAACCAACAACAACAACTTCATCCAATGCTTTTGCATCTTCGTGTAAGATAACATTGATGTTCTTTTTTCCATTTACTTTGATGGTTTCTGTTTGATATCCCAAATAGGATATTTCGAGAATGGCGTTTTTGGATGTGACATTAATTTCATATCGCCCATCCATGTCGGTGACAGTTCCTTTAGTTGAACCTTGCACCATAACTGAGGCTCCTATGATTGACTCTCCGTTTGAGTCTGTAACAACGCCTGTTATGCGAAAATTTGTTTGATTTACGTTTTGCATAACTGGTTCGCCTATGTCAGAGGCTATAGCGTTAGCCCCGATTTGTACAGGAAAACTTAAGGCTAAGAAGGCTAAAGAACTATGCTTTAACCATTTCAAGCAGAAATAATTGTCTTTCATCTTAAATTTTTTTAGTTTGTAAAAAAAGTAATCTTTTACAAAGAAAAATACAAAATGGCTAACAAAAAAAAAAACTAAGTTAATAAAGATTAAAACACATCCCCTGATGTGAATATGGTAATATGAGCCACCATGATTTCGATATGCATAGACACGAAAAAAACATTATATGTATTTTCTACAGATAATGATTGTAAAATAAAAAAATAAAGGGAAATCCATTTAGAATAGTTGCGGAGGCCTGACTCGAACAGACGACCTTTGGGTTATGAGCC
>JAHHQV010000056.1 GCA_020026175.1 Phocaeicola sp.
CTTCCAGTTCCAAAATTTGTAAGGGAAGTCGTAAAAAATTATCTTTAAATCCAAAAATGGAAAAGATAAGATACAGACTTGTTTATAATCGTAAGAAGAAACTTAACCGTCAGGGAACCGCACTCGTACAAGTTGAAGCATCGTTGAATTTGCGTAAAGTGTATTTCAAAACGAACCTCTACTTAAAGCCAGAACATTGGGACTGCAATCGTGCACAAGTCTGTAATCATCCACAATCTAACGAACTTAATGCCATGCTTTTTGAATATATAATAAAGTTACAAGGTATAGAATTGGAGCATTGGAAACGTGGCATACCTATTACTCTCTCTATGCTTAAAGAATCTGTTTGTAAAAATAAAGAGCCAAATGTAACTTTCATAAATTTTGCAGTCACTTATATACAATCATCAGACCGTAGAGATACTACCAAAAACAACATTCTGACTACCATAACTCAGCTAAAAGAGTTTCGTTCTGGACTATCCTTCAAAGATATTACTTATTCTTTCCTTAAGGATTTTGAGCAATATTTGCGTGAGAAGGGGAATGGTGTTAATACAATTGCAAAACACATGAGGCAGCTTCGTACACTTGTAAATGAAGCTATTAATCAAGGCTACATTCATGCAGATGCCTATCCTTTTAGGAAATACAAGATAAAGCAGGAAAAAGGTAAGCATGAGTTTCTGACTCCTGACGAACTGAAGAAGTTGGAGAATCTGAATATAGAAGATAAAAGACTACGCCATGTGCTCGATGCCTTCTTGTTCTGTTGTTATGTCGGATTGCGTTTTTCAGATTTTTGCCAGCTAACGGCAGAAAATTTCATAAGGGTGAATGGCAAAAGATGGTTACATTTAAAGTCGATAAAAACAGGTGTTGAAATAAGGCTTCCGCTCTACCTGCTGTTTGAGGGCAAGGCTCTTTTCTTATTAGATAAGTACGATATTGCATGTTTTTCAAAAATAGGGAGCAACTCGGATGTAAACAAAGTTCTGTCTGATATCGCAAAACTTGCCGGAATCAAAAAACACATAACATTCCATACGGCACGCCATACCTGTGCAACCTTGCTCGTACATCAACGTGTACCGATTACAACCGTCCAAAAACTTCTTGGTCATACATCGGTTAAGACTACCGAGATATATTCCGAGGTACTATCTAATACGATAGTTAGGGATTTGATAGCAGTTCAGAGAGGTAAACGGAATGTAAAGAATTTTCAAGGATGCATGCAGATAGGGTAGAGTATAGGTATATTTTATAGTAATCTACCTATACTCTACCTTTTCAAGATTTTGGATATTCTTGGATTAGTGGAATATTCTATATATATTTGTGGAACTTAATGTAATAACGCCCTCGGGTGGTGCATCTTATCAATGTGCCGTCCGGGGGCTTTGTGTTTAATTTAATCTCAAAATTTATGAAAAAGAAGATGGTTTTGTTGGCTATTATTTTAGCCGTGATTGTAGGACTGTTGGTTTACTATCAGTATGTCCCATTATGGGCAAGTATTGTTTCTACTGGGGCTTTTTTGTTTGGTGTTTACTTGGGTTGGTTGGCTAAGGGCTGGTCTGATAAGAATATTAAGTAAGATATGGAAAGATATATATCATACATAACTCAAGATATACACCATGGAATAGCGGTGATTTTTGTTTGCCTTGTAGCTATTGCGATAGCTTGTATGATAGACTTGTGGACTGGCATAGATGCAGCAAGAGCAAACAAGGAGAGGGTAAGAAGCAGACCACTGAGAAGGACTGGAACAAAGATGCTTGACTATTATAGGATATTCATCATATTTGTTCTGATAGATATACTTGGGCTGTGCTTTCCGTGGTACCATATGCCTTATGCAGCAATAATATGTACCGTTGCGGTTATCAGTATTGAAGGTGTCTCCATAGTTGAGAATTTCAGAAAAAAGAAAAGCCATGCAGCAGAGGTAGCAGAAGTAGCTAAGAATATTGTAGAGTGTCTTACAAGAGAAGACGCTGAAAAGATTATTAAGACGATAAAGGAGGAGAGTAAAAGATGATGAGGATTGACGCAATTGTATGCCATTGTTCGGCTACACGGACAGGGCAGGATATAGGAAAAAGAGAAATTACCCAAATGCATTTGCAGAGAGGGTTCCGGACAATAGGGTATAACTATGTGGTTCGACTAGACGGTACTATTGAAGTAGGCCGTTCGCTTACTATTGATGGTGCTCACTGTAATTCAAAAGGTTTTTCCGGTGTTTCTTATAATAAGCATAGTATTGGTATTTGTTATGTTGGTGGACTGGATTCAAACGGCAAGGCTGCTGATACCAGAACGCCTGAGCAGAAGAAGGCACTCCGTGAACTGATTACCAAACTGATCAAACAATACCCAGACATTAAAGAAATATTGGGTCATAGAGACACCAGTCCTGACCTTGATGGTGACGGAATCGTAGAAAAACATGAGTGGATAAAGATGTGCCCATGTTTTGATGCTAAGAAGGAGTATTCAGATTTGCTTGTAACATTATAATATAATTGTGAGACTTGAAAGCGTTCTTTGAAAAGTTGAAACACCGTATATACCTATTATTGTTAATGTTTGTTCGTTTTATAGATTGTTTATTTGATTGTTTGGGTAAATTTCGTAACTTTGTATCGTTCTTTAATAAAGAACGTATATTTACTTGCGTGGATTGTTTTCTCATGGATTAACATATAAGTTTATTGTTATAGTGTTATTTCATGGGATTTTTGTATATTTATATTATGGAACTAACGAGCTTAGATTATATGAAATTATTGAGTTGGCTTGCTTATTATAAGCATGGAACCATACTAAATAAAACACAGATGCAAAAGATTTTGTTTATGTGTTATGGCTCGTATTATGCCATAAAAGATACTCCATTGTTTATAGATGACACACCTAAAGCATGGCCTTATGGTCCAGTTTTTCCTCGTGTGAATGTGAGGTACAATCCAGAAAATCCGCCACTAAATTTAACGGATGAAGATAAGAAGGCATTTGTTAAAGATGTTGAGGCGTTAAAACTTGTAACTTCAATAGTAGCTCAATATTGCCGTACTTCTGCACATGAACTTAGTGAATGGTCTCATGAGAAAGGAAGTCCTTGGTTTAAGACTGTGTATGGAAAGGATGGTGATAATTCCGAAATAAACTGGAATAAGGAAATACCTGCAGACTTTATAAAAGAGTATTTTAAAGAATGGAGGAAATGTAATGTGTGAAAAAGAATCTACATTAACAGATGATTTGAAAATCTTTAATGAGATTACAAATACAAAATCAAGTGACATTGATGAATTAGACTCTCTTCCTTGGAAGAGGTATGGAGCATACAAACTTTTCCAATATATAAAACGCTTTTTCTCATATAAGCCCAAACCACCAAGAGAGCTTAACTTGGAGGATATGGTTGGGAATTTATTATCCTCATTTGCAGAAAGTGGAGCAACTATACCGGAAGAGATATTGAATAAATGTAAAGAGTTGCTACAACATCAACGCACACTTGAAGATACAAGAGCAAGAAGGCGTTTAGAGCATTGGGCTACAAGAATTATTTCTTACTATTTAATAACTGTATTTATAATATTGATACTTTCGGGATTTGCAAGTGTAATAAATACAATGTTGTGCCAATTCTGTGGAATTAGTCATGAGTTTATAAAAACTATGAATTCTATATTTTTGTCAGACAAGGTTCTTATAGTATTACTTAGTACAACTACAATAAATATTATTGGTCTTGGTTTAATTGTATTAAGAGGTCATTTTGGAGATATCAATAATAATAAGGTAAAAGATAAACAGAATAGGGTATCATAATAAAAAGCGGTGTTTCAACGATTCACCGCTTTTTTATGCCTAAAATTATGAAATACTTACCATATCTTTTGATTACAGCACTGGCCTTCTGTTTAGGTTGGTGCAGCCGTTCTCCTACAGAAAGGATAGTTAGACAGTTTGATACTATACAAAGCGAACCTATTGTAATTACCAAAGTCAAGGTAGACACTCAGCTGATTATATCTCCATTCCCTTATCTTGCATGGATAGACCATACTGATACGATAAGAACGGACAGTTGTGTACATCTAAGGGAATATAAAGAGTACCAGGATAGCAGTTACTATGCGAGAGTTAGTGGTGTTGCTCCAAGGCTGGATGAACTTCAGATATATCCTAAAACCGTGTATCAGACTAAGTACATTTACAGGGATATACATCATAAGCCAAAACGATGGGGACTGGGATTGAGTGCCGGCTATGGCTTTGGCAAAGGTGGAATTAGTCCAGTTCTGGCGGTTACAGTTAGCTATAATCTATGGCAGTGGTAATTTATGTTTGAAAACATTCTATTTTTTTACATATTGTAATGGAATATTATTTATATTTGCTTGAGAACTATAAAAAATAATACTATGGCTGATTTTAAAGATTTAGAAACAATTAAGAGTTCAAGAGAAGAAGAATTTGTTGATTGTAACATTTTAAGTGTTAAGGTAGCTACTAATGGATATTGTGGCGGTGATTCCGGACATGGCTCAAGAACATATCTTAGATTAGAAGATAAAGCTGCAACTGATATTGATATCCGTCTAATCAATGATGGTACTGGAGTTGAAATAATGTTAGGTGGAGATACCGAGTTAGAAACTTTTATTCAGGCTTTAAGGTGGGCAGCTGATAATTTAGAGGAAATGGCTGGAAAATAAAGTAAAAAGGCAGAGGATAATTCCCCTGCCTTTCTTGTAACTGAGCCTCATCATCACTAATCAACCCGTCTGCCAGTTACATCTATAGTTACTGATATAGGTTATGATTAGTTCGGTATGGGCATAAAAAAAGTGAGGGGAACCACCCCCTCACCAAAAGTCAAACCAAAATCAGGGCCACTGCCCTTCATTATGGCATTGCAAATATACGATATTATTTTGTATAAACAAAAAATCCCCGCATCGGCTTAATGCGGGGACGTGTCAAACAAAGTCACTTAATTAAATTTAAGCGAAGCCGAAGTATTCTTTATTGTATTGCTTATATCTTCCAGTGCGTTCAGGAAAGTCTGAAATTCATTTTGTGTGAATTTTGCCGACTTACCATTTACTGTATATCCATTTATGCGCTGGTACAGCCAGTTACGGCTTTTACCGAAATATTTCTTTGCAATGTAGCTGAACGAGATAATGTCAGGAAGGTCGCCAAGTTTTTCCTTTAGTATAGTTTCTTCCGCTCTTGTGATAAAATCCTCACAAGCCTCAACTGTAGCTTGCAGTCCGGCTTTAGAATCTGCGATGTACTTGTTTCTATCTTCTTCACTCATTGAAGATACCTTTTCCTGCATTTCTTTTTGGAAGGCAAGTTTCTCCTCAACAGTTTTTAGTCCTTTGAACTTCTCAAATGCAGCCTGCATGTCTGCGTTAGGAAGATATTTATTCATATTATTATCCATATAATTATTTTTTAATGCCCTCATGACTGGGAGGGCTGTTTGTAACTCTTTTTCTAACATCTTTCGGATTTCGTTCATCCTGTCTAGAATGTCATTTATCATCTGCTCGTATTCTGACTTGTCCTCGATAACTCCATATGTGGAGTGAAATTCAATGAGTAGTTTTAAGTTCTCGTACTCTCTTTCTAACTTTTTTCTTTCTTCATTTTCCATCTTGTTTTAATTAAGTGAATAACTCTTTGTTTGACATTATAAAAATAATAAGCATTTGCATATTATCCAAATATTTCGATGTTTTTTTACAATAAATTATCAAGAATTTTTCTGATTGCATTGTCTGCGTGTTCCTTCATGATTGACACGTAGTTGAATATCGGTCTGTCCTCTTTCATGGATTGCCCGATGCAGTATTCAAGTGTTGAAAGTGGAATGCCGAGATTAAAGCCATGCTGAACGAATGACTTTCGTGCGGAATATAGTGTGAAGTAATGGTCAATGCCGCCAACCTCGGCCAGATTCTTTATTTTACGTGCCAGTACGTTGTAGCAGCTTACATAACTGGTATATCTTCCGAATACCAGTTTCCCTGTTTTCTTGTCCATGTACCGTGTGATGATAGGCTTGGCTTCATCAGGAATTGTGAAGTTCACTACGGCATCACCTTCTTTAGTATTCCTGGTCTTTTTACGCACATATTTGACTTCTACAGCATTTTTGAAGTTATAGTCTAACATATCAATCAGATTCATGCCGGCAAGATAATACGTAAGCATAAAGATGTCACGTATGACATCCATATTATGTTTGTTGAGTTTTGCATCTCGGATACGTTTAAGCTGTTCTACCGTGATGAATGTGTCACGTTTCTTTGCCGATGGGACTTTGGCTGTGATGAATGGATCAACTTCAAAGTTCACGTATCTCATTTTCTTAGCATAGTTTATTATCACTTTCAGGAGGGTGATATATATGTTGATTGAGGTTGGAGACAATTTGCTCTTCTGTAGTGATATAATGTAATTGTTGATACGTAACGGAGTTACCTGTTCCATGAGTGAGTTTTCACCAGCATAAGATAGATATTTGTTTATTGCGAGCCTGTACAGTTTGTATGACTTTGCCCGGTCTTCTTCGTCTATCTGAGAGAGGTATTCGTTTGCGATGTCTGAGAATGTCCTGTGTTTTTCTCCGATGGCAGGACCTTTGAGTATCTGTATGAGTTGAGTACATGAGAGAACATCTATATATGGAATCTGTTCTGTTCTTTCCTCATACATGTTCAGTATTTTTCTTAATTTTAGGTTTAGTGCATCCTTATCTGGACGCTTAATAATTTTTCCATTTTTGAATTCGGCTACTGTATCTATAAGTACTCCTGTTACTATATACCTTGTTTCACTATTGTGTGTAACTGCTATTCTAATATTGTGTCTACCATTTTTCATAATTTTTGCCGGAACTAATACTAAAGTAAAGTTTGCCATTTCTGTTTCTTTTTTTTTTGAGGGAAAGTTGAGGGAAAGTAAATAGCGTCAAAAGTGACGTTTTTTGTTTCTTTTTTAAG
The DNA here is from genome assembly GCA_020026175.1 of Phocaeicola sp. Classification (GTDB taxonomy): domain Bacteria; phylum Bacteroidota; class Bacteroidia; order Bacteroidales; family Bacteroidaceae; genus Phocaeicola. Next base: position 7,044 of record JAHHQV010000056.1, read on the forward strand.
TTACTAATGAAAAACAGAAAGATTCGGGATAGACTATAAAATACTGATAATCAGCATAAAAAATGATGCTCCCAGCAATCGCTATTGTCAGGAGCATCACAACACAAAAACTAAACTAGACTTAACTAAACTATTTAAGTGAGAAGTTTCACAACTTCTGTTCTTTATTCACTGCAAATATATCCTTAAAATTATAAAATGCAAAATTTAAATCGCTTTTTTTTACTGAAAATCACTAAATAAGCCATAAATGTAACAATATTTTGCTTAAATATGTTTATAAACATAATCTTGTAACATGTTTGATGCTTTTGACTTTTATTTATTCATGTTGGTTGTTGTTATTTTATCTAAATTTTTTGTTTCAATAGTTAGCTAAAAATCAGTCTAGCCTAAGAGGTTATGGTCGTAAATATAATGAGTTCTTTGAAAAGTTTGTCAATTAATTGTGCGTTTGCTTAAATCTCTGACATCTGCTTCAGATGTTCCTATATACTGATAAGGTAAGAACAGCATCAGTCTTCAATATTCTTTTTGCATAATTCCAGAGTTACGTTGTCAGGTGTCTGCACAGAATTCAATTCATGGTTGTCAATGTCTATAATTCCTATAGCTTAATTTAAATCTATCGGTAAAAATTTACCGAAGTATTAATGTATGAATCTATGTTATATATTATGTTTAAGTCATTATTTTTGTTTTATCACTTGTAGTTTCAATTTAATTCATTTATTTTGTAATCATTATAAATATAAACTCCGATTAAATATGAATGTAATAAATATCTATAGATTTTATTTAGAGGGATTTAAATCCATGACTATTGGAAAAACTTTATGGTGTATCATCCTGATAAAGCTGTTTATAATGTTTTTTGTTTTGAAGATTTTCTTCTTTCCGTCGTATTTGGGTGACAAGACTAACGAAGAAAAAGGGGAACATGTTTCTTCCGAACTGATTCAGCGTTCGTTGGATTAGATTTTTATAAGATTTTAATATTTATAACAACTTAATATGTATTTAAACCTATGAATCAATTTATTGACACTTCAATGATAGACTGGTCAAGAGCGCAGTTCGCTCTTACAGCTATGTATCACTGGCTATTTGTTCCATTGACTCTTGGACTTGCAGTAGTAATGGGGATTATGGAAACTGTCTATTACAGGACAGGTAATGAGTTTTGGAAACGGACAGCAAAATTTTGGATGAAACTTTTTGGTATTAACTTTGCAATAGGTGTAGCTACAGGACTGATTTTAGAATTTCAGTTTGGTACAAACTGGAGTAACTATTCATGGTTTGTAGGCGACATATTTGGAGCACCATTGGCAATAGAAGGTATTTTGGCCTTTTTATGGAGGCGACTTTTGTAGCTGTAATGTTTTTCGGATGGGAAAAGGTGAGCAAGCGGTTTCATCTTGTTTCGACGTGGCTTACCGGACTTGGAGCTACAATTTCCGCATGGTGGATTCTCGTAGCAAATTCATGGATGCAATATCCTGTTGGTATGGAGTTCAATCCTGACACAATGAGAAACGAGATGGTGGACTTTATGGCTGTAGCTTTTTCGCCGGTTGCTATCAATAAGTTCTTTCATACCGTAATAAGCAGCTGGATACTTGGTGCCGTATTTGTGGTTGGTGTAAGTTGCTGGTATCTGATAAAGAGAAGGGAAAAAGATTTTGCCTTGGCAAGTATTAAGGTGGCATCTGTAGTAGGTCTGGTGTCTGCTGTACTCACTTCTCTCACCGGTGACAATTCGGCATATCAGGTTTCTAAGGTACAGCCTATGAAACTTGCCGCAATGGAAGCCTTGTATGATGGAGAGGCTGGAGCTTCGCTTACTATTGTAGGCCCTATAGAGATTCCTAAGATGTTGTCTGTCTTGGCTACTCATAGTGTAGATGGTTTTGTGCCGGGCATAAATGATATTTTAAAAGGTGGATATGAATTGCATGACGGAACATTGTCTCTTTCTGTAGACGAGAAAATTCAAAGAGGAAAGAAGGCCATCATGTCTCTTTCTGAGTATAGAAATGCCAAGAAGGATAAAGATGAGGCCAAGATGAAAGCTTCTCTTTCTGTACTGAACGAGAATATGCCGTATTTTGGATACGGATATATCAAGGACAAGGCTGAATTGGTTCCTAATGTAGACTTGATGTTCTGGTCTTTCAGAATTATGGTTGGTCTTGGAGTTTATTTCATTATCTTGTTTGCAGTACTTATGTTCGTGTCATTCAAGAAAGATATATACGACAACAAATTGTTGCAATATATAGGTTTATGGAGTATTCCTCTGGCCTATATAGCAAGCCAGGCGGGATGGATTGTGGCAGAAGTAGGTCGCCAGCCTTGGACTATACAAGACATGCTGCCTGTTGGTGCGGCCGTGTCAAGACTTGATGCTTCGTCGGTACAGACTACATTCTTTATATTCCTGATTATGTTTACTGTACTTATGATAGCCGAGATAGGTATAATGGTTAAATCGATTAAGGCCGGTCCTGATGAAAAATAATTTTATAGACAGACAAATGATTACTAACAAATAAATTAACATAAGCAATGAGTTCTACATATATATTTCTTCAGCATTACTGGTGGTTCCTGGTTTCTCTTCTTGGAGCTATTCTGGTATTCCTTATGTTTGTGCAAGGTGGAAATTCTTTATTATATCGTATAGGCAAGAGTGAAATGGAAAGAAAGATGATTATAAACTCTACAGGCCGTAAATGGGAATTTACCTTTACCACTCTGGTGACTTTTGGCGGTGCTTTTTTTGCATCATTCCCTTTGTTTTATAGTACTAGTTTCGGGGGTGCGTATTGGTTGTGGATGATTATTCTGTTTTCTTTTGTACTTTATGCCGTCTCATATGAATTTCAGTCTAAACTGGGGAACCTTTTAGGCAAGAAGGCTTATCAGTATTTTCTTATGATAAACGGAGTCTTGGCACCTGTATTGATAGGTATGGCGGTGTCAACATTCTTCTACGGCTCTAATTTCATAGTCGAGAAAGACAATCTTACAGAGTTTGGTATGCCTGTCATCAGTTCTTGGACTAATGGATGGCATGGTCTTGATGCCTTTGCGCAGCCTTGGAATATAGTGTTTGGTATGGCTGTGTTTTTCTTGTCCCGACTTCTTGGGGGACTGTATTTCATCAACAATATAGACCACGACGGAATAAGGGTAAGAAGCCGTAGGCAACTTATAACAGACGGAGTTTCTTTTCTTATATTCTTTTTGGCTTATATTGTCAATACTCTTTTGAAAGATGGTTTTGCGGTACGTCCTGATACTATGGAGGTGTATATGGAGCCATATAAATATTTCAACAATCTTGTTGAAATGCCTTATATATTGATATTGTTCCTGTTGGGAGTAGTATCTGTGTTATACGGAGTAATCAGAAGCATATTATGCTCGAAGTTCTGTCGCGGTATATGGTATTCGGGTGTAGGAACTGTCATTACGGCTCTTTCATTGCTTTTGTTGGCAGGATATAACAACACGGCTTACTATCCGTCTTCTGCCGACTTGCAGAGTTCGCTAACCATAGCCAACAGTTGTTCCAGTTTGTTTACTCTGAAGACGATGGCATATGTGTCTATACTTGTACCTTTTGTTCTGGCTTACATTTCGTATGCATGGCGTGCTATAGACAGAAAGTCTATCAGTGAAAATGAAATAAGGCAAGACGGACATTCATATTGACAAGCGGTTGTATTCTTTGCATAAAGAAAACTTACCATGAAATACTGATGAAAGTAAATCATGGTAAGTTTTTTTTTATGTCATAACTTTTTGTTTCTGACATTAGAGATGATTAGTGACAACATCCGCTGCCGCAACCACATTCGTCTTCATGGTCACCACAGTCACCGCCACATCCGCTGCATCCGCATCCACATCCGCTCATAGAGTTTACTATGTCTTGTACTTCCTCGTTAGTAGCTTCGCGCATTTCTATTACATTACCTTCGAATATAAGGTCTTTTCCTGCATGTGGATGATTGAGGTCGATAGTGACATGAGAGTCAGTTATTTCACCTACGTTTGCGTAGAACTGGTTTCCTTCGCCGTCGTTAAGCATTATGATGTTTCCTTCGAATACGTTTTCTTCATCAAATTTTCCGTCAGGACCGCAGAATGCAGATTTAGGCAACTGCTTGATGCCTTCAGGGTCTACTTCGCCGTATGCTTCAGCACAAGGAATTGTGAAGCAGAAATTGGCACCTTTTTCAAGTGCAGTGATTTCTTTCTCAAATTTTTCCAATGTATATCCTATTCCTGAGATGAACTGGAAAGGGTGTTCAGCTGGAGCTTCTTCCAATAATACTTTTTCACCGTCAGTCATAGCATAAAGTTTGTATGCCACTGTAATGTACTTATTTTCCATAAATTGGTCTTTATAATTAGTTCATAAATAATGATTTCCGATTACAAAAGTACAAAAACCTTTTAATATTACTTGAATAACTCGTCCAGTTTTTTGTATAAAGCTTTTGTTTCGCCTACGAAAACATCCACAATCTTGCCTTCAGGGTCGATAAGAATTTTGGTAGGATATCCTGAAACGGCATAATTTATGATGATTTCCTTTTCGCTGCCGTTATAAAGGTTGGTCCATGGCAGTTCGAGTTCTGTCACACCCTTGCGCCATTTTTCTTCTGTGTCGCCACAGTTAATGCCCACTATTTCCATCTTGCTCTTGTATTTGTCATAATACTTCTTCATTTCGGGCATACCTTTTATGCACCATCCGCACCATGTACCCCAAAAGTCTAGCAATACATATTTGCCGTGGAATGACGCAAGTGTCATTTCTTCGTTATCGATGTTCTTTAGTCTGAATTCGGGAGCAGGTTTTCCACTTGCTATATTTTCCTTGGCTTTTCTTTTTGCCATTTCGGTATCGTACATGTCGGTTGACATTTTTATAAGTTTGGCAAGAGGTCCGTTCTTCACATTTTCTCCCAATATGTTTTTGGCTTCACCCATACAATCTAAAGACAGATTCAGGTATAGATATCCCGATGCGATGGAGTTGGGATTGTTCTTTATGTATTCAAGTTTTTCTTTGCTTAGCTTTTTTGATGTGTCAATAAGCACCTGTCGGATGGAATCAAGTTTTTCGTTATCTTTACTCTGATAGATTTTAGTGAAGTCAGAATTGATGGAGATTATGTCATTCTGGTACTTGTTTATTTTTTCTGCTTTTGCCAGTTCGTTGTAAATTTCTGTTCCTGATGCGTGCAGATTGTCAATGCTACCACTTACTTTAAGTTTTTCACCCTTCAGAAGTATGAATGGAGGAGTTGAAATCATTCTCAATGCTTCGTTGTTTTTAGGCTTTTCCAGAATACTTAAATACAACAAGTCTTCATCAGGCAGCTTTGTAGAGAATTTGTTTCCGCTTACGGCTACGGTATCAATACATATTGATTTCCTGTTGACAGGATCGTTGGCAAACACTAAAACAGTATCATTCTTTAGTCCTGTTATTTCTCCACTTAAATTATATTCATTTTGTGTGGTGCAGCTTGCAGCTATTGCTGCCAGTAATGCAAGGTTGATTGATTTTTTCATATTATTATGTTTTTGTAATTTTGCCCCTAAAGTATATTTATTAAATAATATATGAGATTTTTTTTAATAAAAATATGTTTTTATAGTAACATTTATTATGTACTAATGGTAAATCTCAGTTTGAATGATGGGATGTATCCAATGAAAACAGGTGTCTTTCATTTTGTCAAAATGATAAAATGAAACCTCCATAATCTGTTGTTTGTGATATTGTAAATCTAAAGTTCTGAAAAATGGATTTTTAAGGCTATATGTTATTGCATAAAGAAAGTTTTGGCTATGTTTTTTGCTTTAAGTGTCTTTGAAATGTGGTTTTATTGCCATTTGTGTAAGCCTTACTTGTTCTAGCGTGTTGTTCTGCTATTTTCTGCTATGCTGAAGTGTGGCGTGTTTTAGAGAAAATAACAATGTTTTTTGTTGTAAAAGGGTACTTGTTGTATGATATGCAGGAGTCTTGATTAGAATGTAAGGTCGTTTTACTCATAATTTATAGGCGTTTTAATTCAAATATAGGCTTGTCAAGATTCTTTTTGTTGTTAATGTTTTTATATCTATTTAACTAAATCGCTATGTTTTTGTTGTTATTTGATGTGTAAATGCGCTTGTAATATTAACAATTCTCCCTATATGATGAAATATATAGAATGGGTGTGTCAAGTTGAAATGCCGACTTGATAGCAAAGTGTAGCGTAAAGCGTCTTTGTTCTAACTATTTATATCGGTGCTTCTTTGGCAGGTAAGCTGTGGTTTGTTCGTTTTGTGATGAGTTTCTCAATATTATAGTGTTAACAGATGAATGTATTCTAAAATACTTTATATTGTTTTTAAGCAATAGAGATAAAAATAATTATTTTTGCACATCTATTTGATAGAACAAGTATATTACTGATATAATTTAGAGTTTTTATGATAACATTGGATAGTATTTACAGAGCCTCTTTTGCTCTGAAAGATGTAATACGAAGAACAGACTTGATTTATGCACCCCAAATAAACCTGGGAAGTGAAATATATCTTAAACCGGAAAACCTGCAATATACAGGCTCATTCAAGCTGAGAGGTGCGTGCTATAAAATAGCTTGCCTTACAGAAGAAGAGAAGAAAAAAGGTGTGATAGCCTGTTCGGCGGGAAACCATGCACAGGGTGTTGCATTGGGGGCTACCAAAAATGGAATAGATTCGCTGATATGTTTGCCCGATGGAGCTCCTATATCAAAGGTTGAGGCTACAAAGAGATATGGTGCAAATGTATGCCTTGTGCCTGGGGTGTATGATGATGCTTATCAGAAGGCACTTCAACTGAAGGACGAAAAAGGATATACGTTTATTCATCCGTTTGATGACGAATGTGTGATAGCAGGACAGGGTACTATCGGACTTGAACTTCTGAATCAGTTGCCTGATGTAGAAGCTGTTGTTGTTCCTGTCGGTGGCGGAGGACTTATTTCGGGTATAGCATATGCTATGAAGTCGTTGAAACCAGAAGTGAAGATATATGGCGTACAGGCCAAGGGAGCACCTAGTATGTTCCGCTCTATAGAAAAGTCGAAGCGCGAATGTCTGTCTTCGGTATCTACTATAGCCGACGGTATAGCTGTAAAAGAACCTGGAGAGCATACTTTTGAGATTTGCAGTAAATATTTGGACGGAATAGTAACAGTGACAGAGGATGAAATTTGTGCGGCTATACTAGCACTGATGGAACAGCATAAGCTTATAGCCGAAGGGGCAGGAGCGGTGTCGGTGGCTGCTGCAATGTTCAATAAAGTGCCTGTGGCAGGAAAGAAAACCATTTGTGTAGTTTCGGGAGGTAATATTGATGTTACTATATTGAGCCGTGTTATAAGTAGAGGTCTGGCCATGTCGGGGCGTACTTATAATGTTACGATAGACTTGCACGACAGACCGGGAGAACTGAAAGGAGTGGCCGAGATTATTGCAAATCTTGGAGGTAATATCATATCTGTACTTCACGAACGAAATAACAATACGGACAATGTGAATGCCTGTTTCTTGCGACTGGTTATGGAGACAAGAAATGCTGAACATATAGAATTGATAAGGGGAGCTTTACTGAAAGCCAATTATTCTATAATAGATTAGTTACGTATCAGGTATTATGTTTGCTCTTTTGATGTGTAATGCAGATTGAATCCGTTACTGCTTTATTAATATAATTACTGGCTCAAGTGCTGCATTTTCAAACTTTAGTTGTATATTTGGGAAAACTTAAAAAATGAAATATCATGATTAATTTTCCTAATGCTAAAATAAACCTTGGACTGAACATTGTAGAAAAGCGTCCGGACGGTTATCATAATCTGGAAACAGTGTTTTTCCCTATAAACCTACAGGATGCCCTTGAGGTAAAACTGCTGGATGGTGGCGAAATGCCATACCGACTTACTATGAAGGGTAATGTGTTGGACTGCAATCCGGATGACAACCTTGTGATAAAGGCTTACAGTATGCTGAAGGAGGAGTTCAGCCTTCCGCCTGTGGATATCCACCTTTTCAAACATATACCTAGTGGAGCTGGACTGGGAGGAGGATCGTCGGACTGTGCTTTTATGGTAAAGATTCTGAACGAGAAGTTCGCTCTGGGATTGAGCCTCGAAAAGATGGAGGAATATGCTGCAAGACTTGGTGCCGATTGTGCTTTCTTCATTCGCAACGAGCCTGTGTTTGCTACAGGTATCGGTAATGTGTTCGAACCTGTGAGGTTGTCTCTTTCAGACTATACTCTTGTATTGGTGAAACCGGATATATTTGTTTCTACACGTGATGCTTTTGCCAATATAAGCCCTTGTCGTCCTGAAGTTTCGCTCAAGGAGATTATAACCCGTCCGGTGGAGACATGGAAGGACTGCATGGTGAATGACTTTGAGAAGAGTGTGTTCTTGAAGTATCCCGAAATAGCAGCTATAAAAGATAAGCTATATGATATGGGAGCTGTGTATGCATCTATGTCAGGTTCAGGCTCTTCTGTTTATGGGCTGTTCAGAAAATCGGTTGAAAATGTGGATGAAATTTTTGCCGGATGTTTTTGCCGACAAAGAGAGATGTTCTAATTTGTTTGTAGTCTACAGGTGATACATTATTTTAAGGATGATATAAGTGGAATAGATATTCCGGATAGGTTTACATTCCCTTTTTATTACAGACCTCATCGGCTGACAGTAATGGCTGCCGATGAGGTTAAGTCGTATGTAGCTACGCATTCCGACTGGCACGACGAGATAAGTAAAGGCAAGATGTTTGGTGTGCTTGTGGTGAAGACATCCGATGGCAGAATAGGTTTTCTGGCTGCCTTTTCGGGTAATCTGGCTGGAAGCAATGTTCACGATTATTTTGTTCCTCCTGTCTATGACCTTCTCAGGCCCGATGGCTTTTTCCGTATCGGAGAATCTGAAATTTCGGAGATGAACCGTAAGGTGTCCGAACTGCAAAGGTGTGACGAATACGTTGGCCTGAAGAAAAAGCTGGAAGAGATAGTGAACGATGGTGTCATGAAATTGGCGAAAGCTAAGGAAAGAATAAAAGAAGGAAAGCGTAAGAGAGATGAGATAAGAAAATCGGCTGTACTTACAGCAGATGAAGAGTTTGCTCTTGTCAGAGAAAGTCAGTTCAAGAAAGCAGAGTACAAGCGATTGGAAAATAGTATAAAGGAAGAGAAAAGGCTTATTCAGGAAAAGCTCAAGGTGTTTGATGATGAAATCTCTGCACTGAAAAACGAGAGGAAAATTCGTTCGGCAGACTTGCAGAAGAGGCTTTTCATGAAGTTTGAGATGCTTGATGCTTTGGGTGAGAGAAAAAACTTGATTGAAATTTTCAAGGATACTCCTCAGGTTATGCCTCCAGCAGGTGCCGGCGAGTGTGCATTGCCCAAGATGTTGCAGTATGCCTATATTAATGGAATGCATCCGTTGGCTATGGGGGAATTCTGGTGTGGAATGTCTCCTAAGGATGAAATACGTCAGGACGGAAAGTTCTATCCATCATGTAAGGGAAAATGTGAGCCTATATTGAAACATATGCTTGTAGGACTTGATGTGGCACCTAATCCTCTTTTGGATGATAACTTTAAGGGGGCGAAACTTGATATCCTTTATGAGGACGAGTGGATTGTGGTGGTTGACAAACCATCGGGAATGTTGTCTGTGCCGGGAAAAAATGATATAGATTCGGTTTCTCAGAGACTGCATGAAATGTATCCCGAAGCTACTGGTCCTTTAGTGGTGCATAGGCTTGATATGGCTACATCAGGCATACTTCTGGCCGCAAAGGATAAGGATGTGCATGCCGCTCTTCAGGCTCTTTTCGAGACTAGATGTATAAGTAAGGAGTATACGGCTATTCTTGATGGAGTACCTGCATGTGGAGTGGGAGAGGTGTCTTTGCCTATATGTCTCAATCCATTGGATAGACCACGTCAGATGCTTGATTATGAACTCGGTAAGCCGGCGTTGACAAAATATGAAATTCTGAAAGTTATAGGAGGCAGATGTATGGTGAAGTTTGTTCCTTATACGGGTAGGACTCATCAGTTGAGGGTGCATTCGGCTCATAGACTGGGATTGGGCTCTCCTATATCGGGCGATGAACTTTATGGTAACCCGTCGTCGTCGTCAAGATTGTGCCTGCATGCATCTAGGCTGGTTTTTACTCATCCTGTAACAAAAAAAGTTGTTGATATAAAATCTCCTGTACCGTTTAATTTATAAAAAATATTTATGTATGGAATTTTTGGAATTAGTGAACAAACGTCAGAGTGACAGAAAATATAAAGATACTCCTTTAGACAGGAACCTTGTGATGAAGTGTCTGGAGGCTGCCCGTATGGCTCCTTCAGCTTGTAATAGTCAGCCATGGAAGTTTGTAGTGGTTGACGATAAGGCATTGCTTGAAGAAATGTCGGCTGCAGCAGCAGGAATGGGTATGAACAAATTTGCTAATCAGTGTCCGGTAATAGTGGCTGTGGTACTCGAAAAAATGAATCTTACAGCCCGTATAGGTAGTGTAATAAAAGATAAGGAGTATTCATTGCTTGATGTGGGAATTTCTGTAGAACATTTTTGTTTGCAGGCTGCCGAGCTGGGACTTGGGACTTGTATCTTGGGATGGTTTGATGAAAAAAAGGTAAAGAAACTTCTTGGTATAGGTAACAGGAGAGTACCATTGCTGATAACTTTAGGCTATCCTGACGGGGAGAGCAGAAAAAAGATAAGAAAAGAGATGGAAGATATTTGCAATTGGAACAAATATTGAGTTTTAAGAAAACGGTATATTGAAATCTATTGTTGTCAGTTGTTTTCAATCTGCTGGAAATTTTTATCGGATAGTAGAAAAATTCTTTCTGGTAAGTTCTGGTTTCAAATTATTGCATCAATAAAACACTGTATGTAAAAATAAAGAAGACTACTCCGGAAAGTTGCAGATTATATAGCAATAACACTTAAGTAACCATTCTATTTTCCGCCTTGACACGCATGTTTTCTAAACATACCTTTGC